>NZ_LCWL01000021.1:0-5087 GCF_001441695.1 Alishewanella sp. WH16-1
TGATGTCTATGAATCACACAGATAAGTTAAAACGTAATTATCAAAGCACCGTTGCCATGGCTTGTGGGTTGTTATGGCTGCCAATGTAATGAAACGTCAACAGCCCCTAAGCTCCGGTCCCCTTCATAAGGTAAAACGCTTGCTCTCATGGACGTATCCAGTCTCGCAATCTTTCGACGCGGTGAATCAATTGCGTGTCTTTGATCGGTTGATGCGCATAATTATGATTCCCAAGCAATATTCAGTTGCCAAAGCATTCTTTGAATTTGTCCAGGCCAGACGCGTGAAGCTCTTGTTGTATTAAGATCGGATCATATCGCAGCGTCTTCCACACATCCAAAGATAGGTATGTATTCGTGGCCTGCGCTCCGTCTTGGCGGATTTGGCTTGGGTTATAGCCTTTGCTTGAACAGGTTGCCCGCCAAGCCAAGGGCGTGCGCCAATTGGCTGCAATCTTTGGGCTACGGCGAACAAATCGGTGGCGGAAGTCAGTTCTTCCCTCTTATGAATGTATTTGCGTTGCGTGTCCCTCAGGCCAATGGATGCGGAAACAGTGCTTACATTGATCTTGAAGTCAGACGTTTAGGGCAAGGGTAGGCTTCCTGCCCGGTTCCCGCTGCGCTTGGTGTTCCGTCTTGCGCACATTCAGCCAGACTTCCAGCTTTTCTAGTATTTGGGGAATCACACATGGCCGCGGCATTTAATTCCCCTTAGGACGAATCGAGATTATGTTTTTTCCTTCGGCATGGCCTAGCATCTCGCGCAATTCGTCAATCTCCTGCTTGAGCTTTGCATTTTCGCCCTTGAGCTTTTCCAATTCAACCATCCGCTCATTGTGCTCTAGTTCGGAAAGCGCGTAGGCATTGCCAATCCGGTCGTGCTCCTGTTTCCAGTGTTCCGCACGCTCCGTTACAGCTCGGCGCACGACGGTTCTCCCTTGGGCTACATGGCGTTTGACCCTTTCTAACCAATCATCTACCATTTTGTTGGTGGATGATTTATGCGTTGGATTCTGGAGAGTCTTGTCATCTACGCCAGCTCGCCTGCACAACTCTGCCTTGGTCAGCCTGCCTGAATTAAAGGGGTACAAGCCTTCGTTATGCTCAATTTCCCCCTCAATCACCATCATTTCCTCCCTTAGCTTGGTCACGAAATTGCTGGAGCGTGACTTGGCGTAATTGTGCAAGCCTTCAGGTATTAAGACATCCGTTTTAGACGTCATGCTAGTTTCCTTTTTCCTGAATTTTCAATCGCATAACGAACCATAGGATGGGATTCCCACTTTAGCCGTAGGTCTGGAAAGCGATTGATGTTTGCGCATATCTGTCCAATCCAATATTCAGCCTGATGCGACTCTTCATTTTTTATGGCGTTGTCCAATTCGGCAGTGCAGAGATCGAGCGTTTTATCAACATCATCGCGCAGGAAATATTCCTCCAGCCGGTGCTCGCAGGATGAACGGCACCGGGATGGCTCAGGGCTTCCAACGTTGCGGGTACAAGGTCCTGCCTGTTTTGGCCCCTTGGTACAGACTACGCCAGGACGCACCAGACTCCACGTTTTTCCGGACAGGGTTGCTGTGTCGGCCAAGTCACGTAGGTCTTCAATTCCCAGCTTATCCTTTCCCAGTCGTATTTTTTCTTGCCTGACCGCTTCCTTGATGACAGATGCAGCTGGCCCGCCATTTTCATCGGAATGCGCCATCGCATCGGCGGCAAGCATGATCGTCTGAGCTTCTGCTACTTCTACCATCTCGGCCCGGATCAATGGATCGGACAGAATGTAACTCAATGTCATCTCAATATTCTTATGGCCAAACAGGTCCATAATGATTTTCGGAGCGCCGACAATGCAAAGCGCAAGGAGCCTTGCCAGCGTTTTGCGGCACCGATGGGCGTGCATTGGCTTGTCACCCAGGGATGAGGCTATCTGAAATGACGCAACCATAGCCTTGAGTTCGTCGTTATATCCAACGTCAGCAGCATCATCATTGACATCATTCTGCCGCAGCAAGCGCCAGATGCTGTCCACCTCTTTGAAGCTTGCAGATTTGTTCGTGATCCTATTCCAGCGTCGAATACACTCTGACACGCGTTCTTGCTGCTGTATGGCACTTGCGCCAATCTCAGCCAGAGGCCAATCACGTTCTTCACCACCACGCATGGCTTTGAGTTTGAAGGTTTTCCCATTGATTACGGCCCCATTCTCTGCCGATTCAACTAGGCAGCCATCACGCAAGGAAAGTGCTTCGCCTATTCGGGCTCCTGTGCTTAACAAGACTATAAAGAGATGACTGGATTGCAATAATCGCAATAACGTCTTCACTTCTACTATGCCTCTGGGAGGCCATACCTTTTCCGCGGCTCGGCGCGCATCCTCGGAGGGATAACCGATATGGAAGGGCAGTTCGTTAACGTGGTTGCCATTGGCGTCCGTCCATTCAAAGTGCTGCAGAAATTCAGATGCAGCACCGGCTCTTTTTTTCTCTTGAGTTTTGGGAACAAATCTTGAGGTTTCCAGGCCCTCGATCGCTTTGAGCATCCCGTTTACGCATCTGATGATGGACGGACCTAATTGCTCAACCAACCACAGCACTCTTATGCCTGCGTCCGCAACGAATGAATCCGGAAGAGGTTGCCAAGGTTCGTTATTGCGGTTCCGGCTATCGAGGGGAGTTTCATCGTGGCCGCGTCGTGCCGGCTCATGCTTACTATATAGATCCCCTTGGGGCAGATCGTCCCACCATCCTTTTGATGACCAGTGCCGGAGCCGATTAATCTCGGTGTTGCTTCCCTTATCCGCAAGCTCGCCGTGCTTAAGCCGGTCAAGGAGGTAGCAAGCTTTGACCGGCGGCCTGGTTACCGCAACGCGGAATAAGTACATTGCATGGATAAGGTTGGTAATAATTGAGCTAGGTTTCAGGTAGCCCGATATCGGATTGGGGGCCATAAAGAGCATAAGGACATATCTTGTTGCCACAGTAATGGCCAATTCCCTTGCTTCCGACTCTGCCTCAGCCACACCGCATATCCGCTCTAAATGCTGGATTCTCCGATTTGGGTTCTTAGATGCTCCATTTGGCATCCATTCGGCGGGAACATGAATTACTCCCCATTCTGTACCAAGACCTAGCGCGGTTTGCAGCCGAAGCAGATCCGTCTTGCCCAGGCGATGAATGCTTTTGGCATCGATGCTGCTTGCTGCGTGCGTTCGCAAGTCATCCAGCTGCAAGAATTGTTCGGCTTTAACAGTGTTAAGCTGCATACTCTCCCTCCATCGAAAGGAGTATATGGACAGTGCTCTTCTCTTTTTCCAGCCAGTGGGAAATCCGGCTCTCAACCAGATCCGGCGCCCAATTCTCATGCAGAATTTGCTCAGTGGCCTCGGTCTCAGCTGGCCATGAGGAGTCATACCAAGAGGGCAACGGAACGTTTTCCTTGATCACACGAAGTTGCGCAAGCCTTCTCGCCAAAGGATCCATGCTGTCGTCAAAGATGACCGCGTGAGGGCAAAGCGTGCATCGTTGTATGCGACAGCCATCACCATCCTTATGTTCTGGTGCCAATGCCTTGGGTGGGTTTGTGAAATTTTTGCAGCCAGTCCCGACTTTCGTACGATCCTTGTGTGCTATCCACCGCTTGCGCTGCTCTTCAGTGATTTCACCTCTTTGCACAAGCGCATGCAAGGTTGCCGGATCGACTTTTTTCGTTGTGCGGATCTCGTCCCAGAGAACATTTACAAAGCACCTGACGGTCTTTTCACCGTGGGCCTTCCACTGCCTTTTCTGAAGATAGGCCTGCAGCGACCTGATATTTTTATGTCCTGCCGCGAGGTGCGCAACGATCCATGAGTAATTGCTGCGCCTGTATTGAGCGGAAATGTAAGCATCCCGAAAGTCGCCAATCTTCAATGATTCGTCTAGTTGTTCTTCAGCACCTCGCTTTGCATTGATGCCTTTAATGAGTGTTGATAGACGCTGCTCTGCCTCGTAAATGGCCTGTTCGTATAACGCGCTGATCGAGTTCTCTTCTTTGATCACCACATGAAGCCATGGAGACCTGATGCAGCGGCTCAACTCGTTTATCCTATCCTGGGTCTTGATGTCCACATCATGAGAATTATCCTTTTCAGTCTGGACCAACTCATTGAGTTCAGATCTAAGGGCCCCACGCAGGGGCTCGGTTCTTGCGATGATGGCCTTTAGCAGATTAAATGCGGACATTCTTGGCTTTACTTCGCTTGCCGCACGCTGATACTCACCACGGGCCCTCATTTTTGAGGAATAAATAATGGCAAAGGATTCGTTTGTGGGATGAGGGCGCCAGTAATCCTCTACGTCAATGTCGAGCGCCGTCTCCAAATTCCACCCTGTTTTGCATAGGAATAAGTATAGGAGGTGCGCAGCTTGCTTTCGATCCGGGTAGAGGCCGGCGATGACTTCAGAGAAGTGTGCAACGCATGGGTTATTGTAATTTTCATTGTTTTGTATTCCCATCCAGAAGAAATACTGGTCTCGACGTAGTGCCGGGTTGTTCAGCTCACTGCATGCCTGTCTATAGGTGCAGTGAGCATGCCTTACGTCAAATTGGCGATATCCAGCATCATGATTCCATACTGACTTATTCAGGCTCCACCCATTCATGCTGCGAACGATGGCGTCTGATTTCTCCCAGCCACCGATCATTTCCCTAGCCCTTCTGGTTAGTTCTTTCGCAATCGCCCTGATATGCTCTTGCTCAGGAATGGAAGTGTGCTGCGGGGTAGGACGTGGCAACCGAATGTCAAGAGGATGGAGTTTCCTCTGCTTTCTCGCGTCATTCAGAATGACTAAAAAGGATGCATGCGACTGCGTAAATCCTTCCTTTATCGCCAAAGCGCCATGAACGAATTCATCGATATCGTTAAGGCTCGTGACTTGCCTGACGTCTGCATACTTATCAAACAGCCGCCACCAGGCACGCAGGGACGCATTGACATGTCCTAAAGTCTTTTTAGGTGCTGCGCCATATCGCCTTTTGATATGGGGCATAAGCTCTGACACAAGCGCCGGTCTGCCACTGTGCCCACTGTTCGGCGTCAACTATCTT
>NZ_LCWL01000081.1:0-238 GCF_001441695.1 Alishewanella sp. WH16-1
GCCTTTTTATCGCTTTTTTATCTCATAAAGTGCACTTTAATGGGAATTAAAGTGCGATTTAGGGCTGAGATATGGCGAGTAACCGTAATCTGATTGGAAAGTGGTAAAAAATGATAACTGCGGCAGCATAAAGATCACAGCCGTAAAAAAACAAACCCCAGTCTTAAAAACCGGGGTTTGTCATTAATCTGAGCCGGCAATTGCCGGCTGTTTTTTTGGTGCGCCGGGCATGGCGCGC
>NZ_LCWL01000019.1:0-4798 GCF_001441695.1 Alishewanella sp. WH16-1
GCAGCCTCGGCTGCCTTTATGCTATCAAGCGGTCACTCAGCGTTTGAGCTGCTGATTAACAAAGGCCAGCACCTCGTCGATAGCCAGCAACTCGGTGGCACCGCTGCGGCGGTTTTTATATTCCACCTGACGGTTATCCAAGTTACGCTCGCCAATCACAATATGATGCGGGATACCGACCAGCTCCATATCGGCAAACATCACACCCGGGCGCTCTTTACGATCATCAAACAGTACCTCAATACCGGCAGCAGTCAGTTGCTGGTATAGCAGTTCAGTTGCTTCGGCAATCCGTACTGATTTGTGCATATTCATCGGAATTAACACCACCTGAAATGGCGCTATCGCGTCAGGCCAGATAATGCCGCGTTCGTCATGGTTTTGCTCGATGGCTGCAGCGACGATACGTGATACGCCAACGCCATAGCAGCCCATGGTCATGATCTGGTGCTTGCCTTCTTCGTTCAGTACACCGGCTTTCATCGCCTGTGAGTATTTATCACCCAGTTGGAAGATATGGCCCACTTCAATGCCGCGCTTGATCACCAGTTTCCCAAAGCCACAGGGGCTGGCATCGCCTTCCACGACATTACGCAGGTCGGCAACCTGATAATCGGTGACATCGCGGTCCCAGTTAACACCGGTCAGATGGAAGCCATCCTGATTAGCACCACAGCTAAAATCGGCCAGATGCGCCGCGCTGCGATCGACAATCAGCGGCAGCGGGCACTTTACCGGGCCTAACGAACCCGGGCCGGCACCCATTACGGCGCGGATTTCTTCTTCCGAAGCAAACACCAGCGGGCTGGCAACTTGTGGCAGCTTTTCGGCTTTGATTTCGTTTAATTCGTGATCGCCACGCAGTACCAGGGCGACCAATGTCTGGGGCGCATCGTCACTGGGTTTGGCAGCATAGACAATCAGCGTTTTGCTGATTTGACTGGCCGGTTGCTGTAACAGCGCGGCAACTTCAGCGACCGTTTTCGCGCCAGGGGTTGCTACCTGTGTCAGCTGCTGCGTCGGGGCAGGGCGGGGGCCTGCCGGTGCCTTGGCTTCCGCCATTTCGATGTTTGCGGCGTAATCGCTGGTATCTGAAAAGGCAATCGCATCTTCACCTGAGGCGGCTAAGACGTGGAACTCGTGCGAGACGCTGCCGCCGATAGCGCCGGTATCAGCCAGCACCGGCCGGTAGTCCAGACCTAAGCGGTTGAAAATATTGCAGTAGGCACTATACATCGCATCATAGGTTTGCTGCAGCGATTCCTGACTTAAGTGGAAAGAGTAGGCGTCTTTCATCAGGAATTCACGGGCGCGCATTACGCCAAAGCGTGGCCGGCGCTCATCGCGGAATTTGGTTTGGATCTGATACAGATTCAGTGGCAGCTGTTTGTAACTGGTGATTTCGCGGCGTACCAGATCGGTAATCACTTCTTCATGGGTTGGCCCCAGCACAAAGTCGCGCTGGTGGCGGTCAACAAAGCGCAGCAGCTCAGCGTCCATTTTTTCCCAGCGCCCGGATTCCTGCCACAGCTCAGCCGGTTGTACCAGCGGCATTAATACTTCAATGGCGCCGGCTTTATTCATTTCTTCGCGGACAATTTGCTCAACTTTACGCAGCACCCGCACACCAGACGGCAAATAGGTGTACATCCCCGAGGCCAGACGACGGATCATTCCGGCGCGCAGCATAAGTTTGTGGCTGATCACCTCGGCATCGGCCGGGGTCTCTTTCATGGTCGATAATAAATACTGACTGGTGCGCATGCGATTCTCTGCAAAAAGCTTATTCTTAAGTGGCGGCTATTCTAGCAACGCTTTTACTCGGGCAGAAGTTTAATCTGCTGATTAATTACCTGATTGGTCACTTGCTGCTGTGCGAGCATCCCGCCCAGGCTGTAAAAACTGCCGTTGATTTCTACCAAAGCCCGCAGATCCATCACTGCGGTGGCGGCCTCGCCTTTAAACCAGCGTTGCTGCTTTGGTGAGTATAGCCACACCGCAGCCGAGGGTTCTGCGGCCTCGCCCTGATAGCCGACACCATTTAAGCGATAAGGGGTATTACTGCCGCCAATAAAGGCTGCAAATTCTTCACCATTTAAGCGCACTGTGCTGGCGGCTAAACGATACCGGCCCTGTTGATCGGGATGTGGCAGCTGGCGCCAACTGATTTTAAGCGGATCGCTACCCAGAGTACCGGCCCAGCAAGCCGGCGATTTTTGTAACGCTGGCGCCTGGTCTTTGGCGTAATGCAGGGTGACGCCATCACAAACCACTAACTGATTGGCGGCGATGGTGGCAGCATGGCCGAATACCGGCGCCCCGGGAAAAGGTGTGGCCTGCGCCCAGCGCTGGGTAAAGTTATCAAATACCTGCACCAGATTGACGGTGCCATGATCGCTCCAGCCGCTGACCAGATAAATATACCTGTTCTGGTGTGGCACTGCCGCGGCATGGTCAACCGGCACCGGCATATCGTTGAGGCGGGTAAAGCGACGGGTGACAGGGTCCAGCCGGTAACTGTCTGATGCGGTGGTCACATTACCATCGGACTGCATAAAAGCGCCGCCGAAAATAAAGAAGTTGTTATTCAGAGCAACGGCACTAATACCAATCCGGCCAGCCAGGCGTTGCTGACTGGGCAGGGCTGGCAAACTGTTCCAGCTAAACTCGCCGACGGTAAGCAACCAGACTTTGTTATGCTGATCAGCGGTGTTTTTTCCCGGCGCTATGCCTCCGACTGACAAAACATAGGTTTTATCGCGGATGCTGGTACTCGCCACCGCATTGTTACTGACCGGCTCTGGCAAGTCAGGCAGGGCCAGTACGATACTACTGGCAGCCAGCAGGCTCAGACAGCTTAATGATTTCAGTAACATAGTTATGTTCTCCGTTTACCGTCCACTTAATATTGAAGTTATACAGCGTCATACCATAGGTTTGTTCACTCTCGCGCTGTTTTTTATAAGGCGGGCGTGGGTCTTGTTTCAACACCTTCTCTATCAGCTGCTGTAACTTCGGGTAGGCGCTTTGTTGCCGGCAAAACTGCTCGGCTGCTGCACTAAACTCAACCGTCATACTGGTTTCCGGTGCCGCGTCAGCGAAACCACCCCGGGCATCAGCCAAGGCATCAGAGTAGGGTAGATAGGGTTTAATATCCAGGATTGGCGTGCCATCGAGCAGATCGATACCACTAATAAGTAAAGTTACTGCGCCATTATGGATCTCAACCCCGTCCAGTTTGACTACCGACAAACCCAGTGGGTTAGGCCGAAAAGTTGCCCGGGTCGCAAAGACCCCTTTGCGGGTGTTGCCACCCAAGCGTGGCGGGCGCACCATAGGCGACCAGCCTTTATCGGCTGTTTCGTGAAACACAAATACCAACCACAGATGACTGAACGCTTCGATACCCCGAATCATCGTTTCGCTGGCGTAGGGTGCCTGCAGTTTTAGCTTGCCGGTGGCCTCTGGTATTAATCCCGGCTGCCGGGGAATCGCAAATTTTTGTTTGTAGGGTGACTCGATATAGCCAATCACCTGCATCTGATACGGGTTAGTCATTCGGCCTTAGCAGTTAAGTTGTGGGTTTTATTCGGACTTTATTATGCAAGCACCAGCTTGAAACAACAAGAAAAGTTGATTTTAGCTGTCTAAATGGCTTTGACGCCAGATGGATATATTGTCAGAATGACAGGCATGATAGTTGAGTTGGAAGTTAACCAGATGGAACAACGGATCCTGCTTACCGCCTGCCCGGACTCGAAAGGGTTGATCGCCCAAATCACCAATATTTGTTATAAGCATCAACTTAATATCAGTCGGAATACCGAGTATGTGGATCCGGTCAGTGGGCAGTTCTATATGCGAACCGAGCTGGACGGTTTTTTTAACGAAACCACCTTACTCGCCGATCTGGATCGGGCTTTACCGGCAGGCAGCTCCCGCAGTTTGTTGCGTCGTCAGGCAAAGCGGGTGGTGATTCTGGTAACCAAAGAGGCACATTGCCTCGGTGATATCCTGATAAAAGTTTACGATGGCTCGTTATCGCTGGATATCGCGGCGGTAGTGGGGAATCATCCGCAACTGGCCACACTCGCGGAACGCTTTGCGATTCCTTATCATTACGTTAGCCATCAGGGATTAAGTCGCGAAGCGCATGAGCAGGCGTTACTGCAGACGATTCAGCCCTATCAGCCGGAGTATTTAATTCTGGCCAAATTTATGCGAATTCTAACGCCGGCCTTTGTCGCCGAGTTTCCAAACCGGATTATCAATATCCATCACAGCTTTTTGCCTGCCTTTATTGGTGCCAGACCCTATCAGCAAGCGTTTGAGCGTGGGGTGAAAATCATCGGAGCAACAGCGCATTTTGTAAATAATCAATTGGATGAAGGGCCGATTATTCAGCAGAAAGTGCTACCGGTTGATCACAGCTACAGCGCGGAAGATATGGAACGAGCCGGTCGTGATGTTGAAAAAGCCGCGCTTAGCGAAGCGTTGCAGTTTGTTACTGAGGATCGGGTCTTTGTACACGGCAACAAAACGGTGATTTTGTAGCCCTAGTCGCTGTCTGGCAGTTCCAGCGGATCCAGTGCGTAGATCCTGTCAATTTGCTCCAGACTGGAATGGCTGACTTTTAAATCCTTGACCCGGCCATTACGTAAGCTATACACCCAGCCATGAACACTCAGTTGTTGGCCGCGTTCCCAGGCTTCCTGGACAAAGCTGGTATGGCAGAGATTTTTTACCTGCTCAGCGACATTGAGTTCAATCAAGCGGTTCACCTGAGGGATCCCCACAA
>NZ_LCWL01000056.1:0-4438 GCF_001441695.1 Alishewanella sp. WH16-1
TTGTGGGGATCCCTCAGGTGACTCATACAAACAGCATAGTTTTAAAAGTTGTCTTTATTAAAGAGGGCGAATGAATATTCAGTTACCCTCTTTTAGTAACCTCGCTCATTTTTAAATTAGGAACTAGTGGGTTGCTTTACGAGGATGTTTTGTTAGTATGGTGTCGCTATTTAAGGGATATCTAACACTACTACGAGTTTAAAGCCCACTGATGCTTTATAGATTAAGTAAACAATTACAGTACAACCGCCTACTTTTTACGGTATTGTTGTGTGCGTTGTTTACTTGCTGGGGGCATAATGCCAATTGGTGGCACAGTTGTCCCAACACCTCAGTAAATAGTAATAATATCGTTTCCAGTTCGCTCCCCCAAGAAAATACCTCATATCTGGCAGATACCGTAGCTAGTGTAGAGGCCGAGCTAGTACCTGCAACAACGTGTGAAAATACGGCACACCTATTAAAGCAAACGCTCCCAGATTTACCCGATGCACTGCCACTACTGCTGTTATTTTTGCTCGTCGTGGTGTCTGGGTACTGGCGGGTAAATATCCCAATTATTCTGCCGCGTTGGCGACCTAAAAAGCGACCGCATGCGATCTTTTGTTGCTACCTGGAATAGAACCGGACGTTAATTACGTTTTCGTTTTTATTTCAGGAGAAACATAATGTTATATTTTATAAAACGCTTGCTCTGTGCAGCGCTCGTTGTGGTTTTCTATGCCGAATCTACAACGGTATTGACTTCCACTGACCATGTTACGTTAGTTGATGAATCAACATATTCCAGTGCGCAAAATAGTCCACTAGGTACGGGCTGGCTAAGGCAGCCTGAAGCACCACATTTGGCCGTTAATTTTGCGCTAACAGGCCAATACAATCCGCAAACCGCTACTGTTAATGCTTTACTACAAGTTCAATTAAACGATGATTGGAAAACCTATTGGCGCGCACCAGGTGAAGGTGGGGTTGCGCCATCCATCACGTGGGAGAATGCTGAGTATATCCACAGCGTTACCTGGCATTGGCCAACGCCAGAACGTTTCTGGCTACAAGGTTTGGCCACTCAGGGCTATCAGGGAAGTGTTAATTTTCCACTTGAGTTAACGCTTGTTTCGGGGCAACCACGCGCAGTTCTGCAAGCCACTGTCACCATACCTACTTGTACCACGGTTTGCGTACTTACTGATTTTGCCATTACGTTAGCTATTGAACCTGAAAAGCTTAAACCGGACGCAGAACGGGTTTTTCTGTTTAGCCAGGCTATGAGCAAAGTACCTCAACCTTTACCCACTGCCAGAGTTTTAGCGGCAACATTAACAGGAAAGGCTGGCGATATTTTGGTTACTGCAGAGCGTGACGAAGGCTGGCAGTCACCGGTTATGTTTATTCATTCTGATGACGACACGCTTGATGAAGTGGTGTTTCAGATCGCCACATTACAGCATAGCGACAAGCAGGTGCGCGCCAGCGTAAATGCTCAACATTGGCTTGCCTTGCCAGAGCTATCAGGTAAAGTTTTGAATATTACCCTGACTGATACTGATTTTGCTGCAGAATATGTGGTTGACCTTGCTAACCGCAGTGCTGATACCGCAACATGGGGTTATGACGACCGACTGCTAATAATCTTATTGTTTGCCCTGGCTGGCGGACTTATTTTAAATATTATGCCCTGTGTACTGCCGGTGCTGGCGATAAAAATGCACAGTATTATCACGGCGCAAGAGCAACGGGCAGCAACCATTCGTAAACAATTCCTCGCTGCCGCTTTTGGCATTATCAGTACGTTTTGGTTACTGGCAGCAATGTTGGGAGTGCTTAAAATATCTGGCGCGAGTATAGGGTGGGGGATCCAGTTTCAGAATCCTTACTTTATCGGGTTTTTGGTCGTTGTTACCTGGGTATTTGCGCTGAGTTTATTGGGGATCTTTAACGTACGTTTACCCGCAATGCTCTCAAACTTGGCCGCAAGAAGCGGTGATAACAGTTACCACAGTCATTTTTTTCAAGGGATGCTCGCAACGTTACTGGCGACACCTTGTACTGCGCCGTTACTGGGAACTGCTGTAGCCTTTGCCCTTGGTGCAAGTGTGGGGGTTATTGTATTGGTGTTTAGCGCAATAGGCTTGGGTATGGCGTTACCCTGGTTATTATTGGCAGCCTTTCCTAAAATTTGCCGGTATTTTCCTAAACCCGGACCTTGGCTGAAGTGGGTAAAGCCCACTTTTGCGTTGATGCTATTTAGTACCTCAATCTGGTTAATCTCGCTTTTGGCACCTTATCTAGAATTAACCTCTCTGGTAACTGGCTTTGTTGCACTTTTTATCACTACGTTGCTTCTGATTGCCAGTTTACAGGGCGTGCAAATGATGTTGCGGACGTTGGCTGTGGGATTGTTAGTGAGTGCCGTAGTGGGGGTTTTGCTGCTGGCAACAACCCAGCAATGGCAGACAGCCTTACCAAAAGATCATCACTGGCAACCTTATACCAATGAGCAAATTGGCCAGGCTATTGCTGAGGGCAAAGTGGTATTTATAGATGTGACAGCAGACTGGTGCATTACCTGCAAGGCAAACAAAATTGGGGTTTTATTACAGCAACCGGTGTACCAAGCACTGGCTGGATCAGATGTTGTCAGACTGCGCGCTGACTGGACAACGCCCAATTCATTGGTTAGCGAATACTTACAACAAAATCAGGTTTATGGTGTGCCTTTTAACAAGGTATACGGCCCTGCTGCCCCAGAAGGTATTGCTCTACCGACTCTCTTAACCTCAGAACGCGTAATTAACGCTATGGAGCAGGCCCGTGGCGCAACATCCAAGCAATAGCAGCCGTATGCAGCGCATAAAACGTTCAACTCGTACAGCCTTACTATTTAGTACCGTGCTGTTCGGGATCATGTTTACCCAAGATCTCGTTAGGCAGCGTAAGGTTCCTGATTCTGTCCCCACTCAACAACTGCTTAGCATTAATGGAAGCCATTATGACTTAGCTGCGTTAAGTGCTGATGGGCCAGTATTGGTTTATTTTTGGGCCACCTGGTGCCCGGTTTGCCAACTTACATCACCGCTAATGTCAACTTTTAGCCATGATTATCCGGTAATCAGTATTGCCATGCGATCGGGCGAGGACGAAAAGCTACAACAGTATATCACGGCAAAAGGGTACGAGTTCTCCGTGATAAATGATATGCACGGCCAGTTAACGGCACCGTGGCATATCGGGGTAACGCCCACTATTGCCATCGTGGTAAACGGCAAAATTGTCTCGGTAACCTCTGGTGTTACAACCTCAATGGGGCTTAGAGCCAGATTATGGTTTTACGGCAACTTTAACTAATTCTAATGAGTATTTTTATGAAAACGATTTTACGAGCTTTAATGTTAATCTTATTTGTGTGGACCCATATCACTGCTACTGTGTCAGCTGAAGATGCTAGTGCGTCCAAAATTAACTCAGAACAGCAGCAGGCGCTGGTTGAGATCAACCAAGCTTTACAAGATAACCCTGAATTAATACTGGGGTTACGACAAAGTCTAAACGCATTTTTGCAACAACGGGCAGAGCATAATAACGCCTTGATAAATAGCGAGGCGTGGTTGTATCAACAAAGAGTGCATCCCCGCCTTGGGGACGAAAATGCGCCCCACAAAATTATTGTGTTTACTGATTATGATTGTCCATTTTGCAAACGGCTTGAGCCCGTATTAGAAAAACTGGTCGCTGAGCAACCAGACATTCAGGTTATGTCGATTCTGGTACCACTACGGCAAAACTTACCCGCAGGCGCGACAACTAACTCGGCATTATTCGCACTAGATGTGTGGCAGCACAATCCGACACAGTTTAGCCAGGCTCATGACTTATTGATGAGAAAGTCAGGGTTGCACACTGCTGCGTCATTAAAACAAATCGCTGAGGCAACGAGTAATGAGAGGTTTTTAAAGGCTTCAGCCCATAGTTTGCAGACTGTAGAGCGCAATGCTGAGGTATTTAACAGTTTGGGACTGCGCGGCACTCCGGCAATTATGGTGGGGCGTCAAGTCCTTCCGGGATTCGTGCCTTTCGCCCAGCTACTTGAAACTGCTCAAGCGGAGTTTAAACTGGATTAAATCGTAGAATTGCCTATAGCGCGGAACAATCGAGTCTTTGCGCGCTATAGGCTAGCCCGCAAATCATCATCTTCAGCGTCTATAGCCAGGTCGCGAACTAATGAAACCTAGCTATACTTGTTATTTGAATATCAGCTATTGACTAATTAGCGATATCTTATATATCTTAGTGCTATAAGTATATTCCAAAAAGAAATATATGGGCTGCAGGCCGATTTTGCCGAACCGCCCATGACTTTTGATCAGCAATGGGTAGGTAGCAAAATGGCAAGTCATGATGATAAACGGCAAACGGTATCTCATACGTATGATCTTTAGGA
>NZ_LCWL01000001.1:0-113206 GCF_001441695.1 Alishewanella sp. WH16-1
TTTGTGTATAAGAGACAGACACAAGGTCGGGTTTTCAGACAAGCTTAACTTACGCAGTAAACCTTACCGGTAAGCCTCCGGGCTTGGGCATGAACACATCAGGTTGCGGTCGCCGTAGACGTCGTCGATACGGGTAACCGTTGGCCAGAACTTGTTTTCTGCCACAAACTGCGCCGGGAAGGCGGCGTAGGTGCGCTCGTAGGCGCGATCCCAGCTTGGGTCCAGAATGTCAGCCATGGTGTGTGGTGCGTAAGCCAGTGGGTTGTTATCCACTGTCCACTCGCCCGCTTCTACCTTGGCAATTTCCGCACGGATCGTCGTCATCGCTTCGATAAACTTATCCAGCTCGGCTTTGCTTTCTGATTCGGTTGGCTCAATCATTAGCGTGCCGGCTACCGGGAAGCTCATGGTTGGTGAGTGGTAACCAAAGTCCATTAAGCGCTTGGCGATATCCATCTCGGTAATACCGCTGGCTTCTTTTAATGGCCGAATGTCGATAATACATTCGTGCGCCACGCGGCCATGGGTACCGACATACAGCACCGGGAAGTGCGGGTTCAGTTTTTTAGCAACGTAGTTAGCGTTCAGGATCGCGAATTCAGTGGCTTGTTTTAAGCCTTCGCTACCCATCATCGCGATATACATCCAGCTGATTGGCAGAATGCCGGCGCTACCAAAAGGTGCTGCCGATACTGCACCATTGCTGGCGCCGGTGCCGTCGATTTTTACGACCGCATGGTTAGGTAAAAACGGCGCTAAATGGCTCTTCACGCCGATTGGGCCCATACCCGGGCCACCACCGCCGTGCGGGATACAGAAGGTTTTGTGCAGGTTTAGGTGCGATACGTCTGAGCCGATAAAGCCTGGCGAGGTTAAGCCCACCTGAGCGTTCATATTGGCACCGTCCATATACACCTGGCCGCCGTAGGAGTGGATCACTTCACACAGCTCGGCGATGGTTTCTTCAAATACACCGTGCGTAGACGGGTAAGTCACCATAATGGCCGCTAAGCGATCGCCGACTTCCGCTGCTTTGGCTTTTAAGTCGGCCATATCGATATTACCTGACTTATCGCAGTCTACCAGCACAACTTCGTAGTTGGTCATGGCCGCAGTAGCCGGGTTAGTACCGTGCGCCGATACCGGAATTAAACAGATATTACGATGGCCTTCGCCACGGCTTTCGTGGTACTTACGAATCGCCACCATACCGGCGTACTCGCCCTGCGCGCCTGAGTTTGGCTGCATCGAGATAGTGTCGTAGCCCGTGATATTGACCAGCCAGTCGCCCAGCTCGTTGATCATCTGGTAGTAACCTTCGGCCTGATCGCGTGGCACGAACGGGTGCAGAGACGCGAACTCTGGCCAGGTGATCGGGATCATCTCGGCGGTAGCGTTCAGTTTCATCGTGCATGAACCTAACGAAATCATCGAGTGGTTCAGTGCTAAGTCTTTGTTTTCCAGCTTTTTGATATAACGCAGCATCTCAGTTTCGCTGTGATACTGGTTAAATACCGGGTGGCTTAATACGGCAGAGGTGCGTACTAAATCGGCTGGGATAGAGCTTGAGCCATTGGCCACGATCTGCGCATCTAAGGCGTTAACGTCTAAGCCATGACCGGCACCGAATACGATATCAAACAGCTGTGCGATATCACCAGCCTGAGTGGCTTCGCTAAAGCTTACCGCCAGGCTATCGGCCACGTCAGTACGCAGGTTAACACCGGCTGATAAAGCGCGGGCGATAACGGCAGCGCGATCGGCAACTTTAAAGGTCACGGTATCAAACCAGTGGCTATTCACCAGGGCAACGCCTTTGGCTTTTAAGCCAGCAGCGAAGATATCGGCGCTGCGGTGAATGCGCTCGGCGATATCTTTTAAACCTTGCGGGCCATGATACACGGCATAGAAGGAGGCGATATTGGCCAGTAATACCTGGGCAGTACAGATGTTGGAGTTCGCTTTTTCGCGGCGGATATGCTGCTCGCGGGTTTGCATTGCCATACGCAGTGCCTGATTGCCACGGCGATCTTTCGACACACCGATAATGCGGCCTGGCATAGAGCGCTTATAGGCATCGCGGGTCGCGAAGAAGGCAGCGTGTGGGCCACCAAAGGCCATTGGCACACCAAAGCGCTGCATAGAGCCTAATACGACATCGGCACCCAGCTCGCCCGGTGCTTTTAACAGCATTAACGCCATTGGGTCTGTTGCTACTGCAACAATGGCTTTTTTCGCCTGCAGCGCGGCAATTAAGGCGCTGTCGTTACGGATATCACCGTGAGTGGTTGGGTACTGTAATAAGGCACCGAATACGTCCTGCTCAGCAGCTTCGCTGGCTTTACCCACCACAATATCAAAACCAAACATTTCGGCGCGGGTTTTTACCACGTCGATAGTTTGTGGGTGCACGTCGTCGGCAACAAAATACAGGTTAGACTTGCTCTTAGTCACGCGCTTGGCCAGCGCCATGGCTTCGGCAGCGGCGGTTGCTTCGTCCAGCAGCGAGGCGCTGGCCAGTTCCATACCAGTTAAGTCTAAAGATAACTGTTGGAAGTTTAACAGCGACTCTAAACGGCCCTGGGCAATTTCCGGCTGGTATGGCGTGTACGCGGTGTACCAGCCCGGGTTTTCCAGCACGTTACGTAAAATAACATGCGGGGTCAGTGTTGGGTGGTAACCCATACCAATGTAAGACTTATACATTTTATTTTTTGACGCAGCAGCCTTTAAATACGCCAGGGCGTCTACTTCAGTGCGGCTGTCGCCAATGGCCAAAGGTTTTGGCAAGCGAATGCTCTGCGGCACGGTTTGCGCAATCAGCTGCTCGATGCTTTCTACGCCAAGTTCCTGCAGCATAGCCGCAGTTTCGGCAGCATCCGGGCCAATATGGCGCTGGATAAATTCGTCGTGTTTCGCAAGTTGCGTCAGGGTTTTCACAGCGGTATGGGTCATGCTCATTATCCTGGTAGTGCTTTCTAACATAAAGCCCCGTTATCTACGGGGCTTTAGGGTGGCAGGATCTGCCGTAATATTAAGCTTCGTCAATCGCGCTCTGATAACCGGCGGCGTCTAACAGGGCGCCGAGCTCAGCTTCGTCTGCGATTTTAATCTTAAACATCCAGCCATCTTCGTACGGGCTGCTGTTTACCAGCTCTGGCGAGTCGCTCAGGGCATCGTTTACGGCAACAATTTCACCTGAAACCGGCGCATAAATATCTGACGCCGCTTTTACTGATTCCGCAACGGCGCAATCATCGCCCTGGCCTACCGTTTCGCCCACTTCCGGTAATTCTACGAATACCATATCACCCAGTAATTCCTGAGCGTGCTCAGTGATACCTACGGTGTAGATGCCATCGCCTTCAGCGCGCAGCCATTCGTGACTGGATGCGTATTTTAAGTTTGCAGGAATGTTGCTCATTGTAAGTTCCTTAGCTGTGTGTTCTTGCCACCTGCCGCCCTGTTAGCACAGGCACGGCCAGGTGAAGCCTCTCTGGTCTTTCCGGCAGCAGGCCGGCATCGTTATTGTATTATTTTTGGCCAGCTATAAAGCTTAGACCAGTTTTTTACCCATGCGCACAAAGGCCGGTTTTACTACTTTTACCGGTACCAGTTTACCGCGAATATCCACTTCTGCTGTATCGCCGGTCGCGGCAGGTACCCGCGCCATCGCAATACTAAAGCCCAGTGTCGGCGAGAAAGTACCAGAGGTAATTTCACCTTCACCGGCAGCAGTAATCACTTTCTGGCCATGGCGCAATACCCCTTTTTGCTCCATCACCAAACCCACCAGCTTGGCGGTAGCGGCCGCTTTGGCCTGCTCCAGCGCAGTGCGGCCGATAAAGTTACGATCGCCAGGCTCCCAGGCGATAGTCCAGCCCATATTAGCAGCCAGTGGTGATACGGTTTCGTCCATATCCTGACCGTACAGGTTCATGCCGGCTTCTAAGCGCAGGGTGTCGCGGGCGCCTAAACCACAGGGTTTGACGCCGGCAGTTACCAACTGTTGCCAGAAGTCTGCCGCCTGCTCGTTTGGCAGCGCAATTTCGTAACCGTCTTCACCGGTATAACCGGTGGTAGCGATAAATAAGTTACCCGCCTGCACGCCAAAAAATGGCTTCATACCAGCGACGGCAGCTTGCTGCTCAGCCGTTAATAAGGTTGCCACCTTGGCTTTGGCATTCGGGCCCTGCACGGCAATCATCGCAAATTCCGGACGCTCGGTTACCGTAACATTAAAGGCTTTGGCTTCAGCGTTGATATGGGCTAAGTCTTTTTCGCGGGTAGCAGAGTTCACGACTAAGCGGAAGAAATCTTCTTGCAGGAAGTACACGATTAAATCGTCAATGACGCCGCCGGTGCTGTTTAACATGCCGCTGTACAGGGCTTTGCCGGGGGTGGTGAGTTTGGCAACGTCGTTGGCTAATAAATAACGCAGGAAGTTACGGGTATTGGCACCGGTTAAATCAACAATGGTCATATGCGACACATCAAACATGCCGGCATCCTGACGGACGGCGTGGTGTTCTTCAATCTGAGAGCCATAGTTAATTGGCATTTCCCAGCCGAAGAAATCGACCATTTTCGCACCAGCAGCCAGATGGCTGGCGTGTAACGCGGTTTTTTGAGCCATTATTTTTTCCTGTTTATTATGCGGGCCGGCAGCTTAATATTGAGCTTGGCAAATAAACCTTTGTTATCAGCCTATTACGCAATATTGCTACCAGTCTGACTAAAAAATACTGCTCGATTATACCCGATCACCCCGCCAGCAAACAGCCCAATTTGGATTACTTTTTGTAATGCGACAACCGGGGTTACCAAAAAAACTAAGGCAAATTTATGACAGCAATAATTGCTACAGCTATGGTTTGGCTAAAGCCGGTAAATCACCGCTATTACCCAGCGCCTGTGCCATCAGCTGCTGTTTAACAAAAGGCAGTTTATCGGCCAGCAGCAAACCTGCGCCGCGCAAAAATTTTAATGCCGGCTGCTCATTACTAAAACCACGTTTGAAAGCTTCCATCGCCGCGATCATGCTTTGCGCTTCAGCCTTACGCCAACGCTGATACGCCTGCAACACGCGGGGGGCAAATAGTGGTTTACCCGCCTGCTGTTGTTTGCCTAACAATTCAGCCAAGGCAGTCACATCCATTAAACCCAGGTTCATGCCCTGCCCGGCCAACGGATGAATACTATGTGCCGCATCAGCCACCAGCACCACGCGGCCACGCACCCAGTCACTGGCATAACGCATCCGTAGCGGATGCACACTGCGCGCTGTTGCCAGCGTTAAACAACCCAAGACACTTTGGCTGGCAGCGGTTAGGGCGCGCGCAAAGGCAGCATCATCCAGTGCCATCAGTTCGCTGGCACGGCTCGTTTCGGCACTCCAGACAATAGAGCAATGCTTAGGATCCGGCAGTGGCAGCAGTGCCAGCGGCCCGGTCGGTAAAAACACCTGCCGCGCCGTCGCGTGATGTAGCTCGTCGCAATGGATCACCGCTACTATCGCATCCTGCTGATAGTCCCAGTGCGTCAGGGGTAACTGTAGTTGTTGCCGTACATATGAATTCACGCCATCGGCGCCAACCAGTAATTCGCTGAGTAAGATCTCACCGCTGCTCAGTTGCAGCAGCACCTCTCGTTCCGATTGCACTAACTGCTGAATTTGGGCAGCGAAATAACAGTGGATCGCCGGCTGTTGCTGTACTTTTTGATACAGCTGCTGGCGAATCGCTTCGTTATCGCAGATCCAGCCTAAATCGGCCGGCTGTGGTGGCTCGGCGGCAAAATGAATGCGGCCAAAGCTGTCGGCATCCCACACCTGCATATGCTGATAAGCAGCGGCCTGCGCGGCTATGCCATCCCACACACCTAAATGGGCCAGCACCCGTTGTGAAGCCGGATTAAGGGCGCTTACGCGCAAATAGGCAGGGGTTGCCGGCAATGGCTCAGCGCCCTTTTCCACCAGCGCCACCTTTAAGCCCTGCTCTGCCAATAACAGCGCCAGGGTTAAGCCGGCACTACCGGCGCCAACGATGGTGACATCAAGATTTTGCATAACGAGTTCCATAACCCATAGTTTGCCGCGCGAGTGGCGTCTTAAGCGGATCGCACAGCAGAATCGCCGTCAGGCCAAGATTACGCGCCAGCGCCACCAGGCGTGAGCGGTTAGAAAAGGTGCGCACTAAGGCGTCGGTCAGCCAAATCACCTGCTGCATATCGGCCTGGCGTTGCTGCTGATAGGCACGCAGCAGCGCATAGCCACCGGCATCGGCTAAACCTTGCTCTGACAGCAGTTGGCTTAAACAGGCAATATCACGCAGTGCCAGATTAAAGCCCTGACCAGCAATAGGGTGCAGGTTATGCAAGCTGTTACCTAACAATGCGGTGCGGTGATTCACCACCTGCTGGCTTTGCTTTAACACCAGCGGGTAAGCAGCGCGGCTGCCTACCGCCGTAAAGACGCCGGCCCGATAACCAAATGCCTGTTGAATTTGCGCTAAAAATTCGTTGTCACTGAGTGCCAGTAACAGCGGCACCTGCTCCGGAGGAACCGTCCAGACCAGCGAATAGCGGTTTTGGGTCAGCGGTAATAAAGCAATAGGGCCATGCTCGGTAAAGCGCTCGAACGCCTTATACTGATGCGCACTGCTGAGCGCCAGATTGGCGATAATGGCCGCTTGCGGATAAGGCTGCTCCGTTAAACTAAAACCGGCCAGCTGCCGGGTATTGGAAGCACCGCCTTCGGCGATCACCAGTAAGCGGGTACTCACACTCTTGCCGTCATCTAAGGTTAGCTGTTGCCAAGCTTGCTGTTTGTCGATGGCGGCGATGCTGCGCGGCTGTAGCCGGCTTAAATTCGGATGTTCCGCTAACGCCTGATACAGCGCGGCACCAATATGCTCCACTTCGATCACCTGCCCCAGGGCGGGCAAACGGTATTCGTCGGCACTAAGCCAGGTTTTGCCAAAATGGCCACGATCGGATACCGCTATGGTTTTGATTGGGCAGGCCTGCTGGGCCAGTTGTGGCCAGAGTTGCCAGCGTTGTAATAATTCGACACTGGCCGCCGCCAGCGCAATACTGCGGCTATCAAAACTGGCTTTGGATACCGGCGTTTCAGCCTGCTCGATAATGGCAACCTTTAATGCCGGCGCCTGGCGTAATAATGCCAGCGCCAGCATCGAGCCGGCCATGCCACCACCGGCAATCACCAGATCAAAATCGACTGTGGTAGTGCTTGTTACTTGCACGGCTTACCTTATTTGTTGTGTATTTATGCTGTTACTGATTACTGTCAGAGCGTCAGGCTAACGATTGGCCATCAGGGCTTCTACTTCCGCCAGGGTTTTTACACAGCCAGCAGTCAGGTTGTCATGGCCGTCCGCGGTCACCAGAATATTATCTTCGATCCGGATTGCCAGGCCCCACCATTTTTCGGCGGCCTCGCTACCCGGTGCGATATACAGGCCGGGTTCAATGGTCAGCACCATGCCGGGTTGAAACGGCCGATCGTTACCAGCGACCTTATAGGCGCCGACATCATGTACGTCCAGCCCCAGCCAATGGCCTATACCATGCATAAAATACTGCTTACAGGCTTTACTGGTTATGAGCTCGGTCAAATCGCCGTGCAAAATACCTAATTCCAGCAACCCTTTGGTCAGCACCTGCTCGGCAATGGCATTTAACTGTGCAAAGGTGCAACCGGGTTTAACCGCGGCGATACAGCAGAGCTGGGCGTCTAATACCAGCTGATACAGCGCCGCCTGCTCCGGGGTAAAACGGCCATTTACCGGGAAGGTGCGGCTAATATCAGCGGCATAGCCCTGTAACTCGCAGCCGGCATCAATTAATACCAGCTCGCCATCAGTCAGCTGGCTGCTATTTTCGGTGTAATGCAAAATACAGCCGTTGTCGCCACTACCGACTATGGTGTTATAGGCAGCGAAACGGGCACCATGCAGCGCAAATTCATGCAGGATCTCGGCTTCTAACTGATATTCCCAGCCGCCGGCATGGCAAAAGCGCATGGCGCGATGATGGGCCTGAGTGCTGATTTGGCCGGCGCGACGCATTATCGCAATTTCGTCGGCACTTTTTATCAGCCGTTGTTCGCTGCTATAAGGCCTAAGGTCCATCAGCGCCACCGGCGCCTGCTCACCGCGTTTTTCACGCTGTTTGAGCCCCTGCATAATGGTCAGCACTTCCTGCTGTAATGCCGGTTCATCACCTAAATTCAGATACACCGCCTGCATGCCATTTAATGCCTGCTGCAAGCTGGCGCTACGCTCACTCAGACTAACGGCATTTAAACCCAGGGTAGTCAGTGCCGCAGCTGGCCCCAGCCGCCGGCCCTGCCACATTTCAGCAAAAGGGTCTTTGTCGCGGCACAGCAGCAAGCTGCGACACTCGCCCGCAGTGGTTTTAGTTAAAATCAGTAAGGCATCAGGCTCGTTAAAGCCGGTGTAATACCAAAAGTCACTGTGCTGGCGAAACGGATATTCGGTATCGCGGCTGCGGGTTTGCTCGGCGGCCGCACTCAGTAATACCACAGAGCGCTCTGGCAGTTGCGCCAGCAGTTGCTGACGCCGCTGCTGATAGACTTCGATTTGCATAGCAGACCTTAATGTAAGGTTTTATTTAACGGGCCCTTTACCGCCGGCCGCTGCCCGACTTCGTTATAGCAGCTAAACACCATCAGCCGGATATGTTCCAGTACCAGGAAATAGGCTTCTTCGTTTTCTTCGGCGCTGGCATCGTCCTGCGTACTAAGGTCAACCTTAGTCACTTCGCTAAGCTGATTCACGGCTTCGCGCACTTCTTCGCTTAATAACGATAAATCGGTTTGTTGTACCGAAAATCCGACTAAAAATGCTTGCGCCCACTCCACCATCGCTTCCAGCCGCTCGATCAGTGCATCATCGTCATGCGGCAGCAACAACGCGAAATCATAGTCGGCAGCACTCAGGCTTTGTGAGGTATTGCTGATCAGCTGCTGCACGTCGGTTTTTAGCGCCTGAGGCAGGGCCTGACCGTCATTTAAAAAGTCGTGCAGCACCGGCAAAAACTCGCTGGCATCGGCTGGCATACCGCCGCACAGCAGGCCACTGATTAAACCATGCAATTCTGCGGCAGAAGCCATCACATAGGCTGCATCCAGGGCTGCGCTCCAGCGTTCATAGCTTTGTACCAGTGATAATGGCATAAAGTGCCCCTTTATTAACTAAACCTGGCTATGCTACCACTGCGCAACAGCTACGCCAACCTGTGCCTAAACAAGCAGCAGTTGGCCGCTTTTTGCCGGGCTTTGTTTCTCATCACGATTAAAGCGGTGTTATACTGAGGGCGTTCTCTGGGTTGTTCGTGTTTTGTCGATGTCCCTGAGCCGATAATTGTTTTGTTAAGGGATGTTTCTGCGTCGCTTTTGTGCAGGCCCGGCTAGTACCGGGAAGCCTACGGTGGCCATTGGCGTTCCGCCTTGAACCTTGGGTTCAAGGGCTGATACAGGGCACGGCAACTTCGGAGAACACTTCTGCACTTTCTCTTCTTCCTGACAGCAAGGGTTCTGAATTGCTAAATCGGGCACAACTGCGAACTGAAATCCGTAACCGGCGGCAACAGCTGAGCGCTCAGGCGCAGCAGGACGCAGCTATCGGATTAGTGCGGCAACTGCTCCCCTGTGCTGAGGTATTAGCGGCGCAACATATCGCACTCTATCTGAGTAATGACAGCGAGATTGATACCACGCCGCTAATCCAGGCCTTATGGCAGGCCGGCAAGACGCTGTATTTACCCATTTTGCATCCGTTTTGTGCCGGCTATCTGATTTTTCAGCGCTATCAGCCGACTACGCCGCTATTACCCAATCGCTTTGGTATTCCGGAGCCGAAACTAAACTGCGCTGAATTACTGCCGGTGCAGCAACTGGATCTGATTTTTACCCCTTTAGTCGCGTTCGATAGCCTCGGGCAACGCCTTGGCATGGGCGGCGGTTTTTATGACCGTACCCTGTCGCAGTTAGCCGCCAATCATCATTGCCGGCTAATTGGTTTGGCGCATGATTGCCAACAAGTGCCGCAGTTACCGATCGAGCCCTGGGATCAACCGCTGCATGCGGTAGCGACCGGCAGCCGGCTGCTGCGTTTTAGCCGCTAGTTTTTGCCGAAAATTATCCGCGCTAACTAACACTGTCTTTTTTTCTGGCAGCCGATATACTATCCATCTTTATGGCTAAACGCATAAAGCGAACCCTCCATGACGCAAGATGAAATGAAACGCAACGCGGCCCGCGCCGCCGTGGCCTATATCGAGCCACAGACAATTGTCGGTGTCGGCACCGGCTCTACCGTAAACCACTTTATTGACGCTCTGGCCGAGATCAAAGATCAAATCGCCGGTGCCGTCTCCAGCTCTGAACAATCTACCGCCCGCTTAAAGGCACTGGGCATTCCGGTGCTGGATTTAAACAGCATCAGCGGCTTTGGCGTCTATGTTGATGGCGCCGACGAAATTAACGCCGCTAAACAAATGATTAAAGGCGGTGGTGCCGCCCTGACCCGCGAAAAAATTGTCGCCGCTGTCGCCAAAACCTTTATCTGTATCGTCGATAGTACCAAGCAGGTTGAGGTATTAGGCAAATTCCCGCTACCGGTTGAAGTGATCCCGATGGCCAGCAGCTATGTCAGCCGCGAACTGGCAAAACTGGGTGGTAAACCGGTAGTACGCGAAGGCGTGGTCACCGATAACGGTAATCTGATTATTGATGTGCACGGTTTACGTATCAGCGAGCCGTTAGCGCTGGAGCAGCAGATTAATAATATCGTTGGTGTTGTTACCAACGGCATCTTTGCCGCTCGCGCCGCCGATCTGGTCTTGGTGGGCAGCGCTGAGGGTACTCAGGTACTGCGCTAACACTAAACAAAGCTTTTGATAGAACTGTTTTTATAACAATAGCCCCGCTTAAGGGGCAGTGAAGACAACCGGGCGGCATTTATATTAAGCACAAGAGAAGTGACCATGGAAAAATTTTCGCTGGCAAAAGACAAAATTAAGATCCTGCTGCTGGAAGGCCTGCACCAGAGTGCCGTACAAACCTTTAAAGACCACGGCTACAGCAATATCGAGTATCTGAAAACCTCGCTGCCGGAAGACGAGTTGATTGAGCGGATTAAAGATGCGCACTTTATCGGCATTCGCTCGCGCACCCAGCTTACCGACAAGGTGTTAGAAGCTGCCTCTAAGCTGGTGGCGATCGGCTGCTTCTGTATCGGTACCAATCAAGTGGATCTGGACGCGGCCTTAAGACGCGCCATCCCGGTGTTTAATGCGCCCTTTTCTAATACCCGCTCGGTGGCTGAACTGGTGCTGGGACAAATTATTATGTTACTGCGCGGTATTCCGCAGCGTAATGCCGCGGCTCATCGTGGCGAGTGGTTAAAAACCGCCGATAACTCCTTTGAAGCACGCGGTAAAACGCTCGGCATTATCGGCTATGGCCATATCGGTACTCAGCTTGGCATTATGGCCGAAAATATCGGTATGCGGGTGCAGTTTTACGATATCGAAAACAAGCTGGTACTGGGCAATGCGGTACAGGTAGATTTAGGCAGCTTACTGAAAACATCCGATGTGATCAGCCTGCATGTGCCGGAAACGCCACAAACCAAAAATATGATTGGCGAAGCCGAACTGGAGCTGATGAAGCACGGTGCTATCCTGATCAATGCCTCGCGTGGCACTGTGGTTGATATCGATGCCCTGACCAGCGCGTTACAAAGCAAAAAGCTGGCCGGCGCCGCCATCGATGTATTCCCGGTGGAGCCTAAAGGCAACGACGAAGAATTTATCTCGCCACTGCGCCAGTTTGATAATGTGATTTTAACGCCGCATATCGGTGGCTCGACTCAGGAAGCGCAGGAGAATATCGGCTTTGAAGTCGCCGGTAAGTTGGTGAAATACAGTGATAACGGCTCGACCCTGTCGGCGGTGAATTTCCCGGAAGTGTCGCTGCCTGAGCATAAAGGCCGCTCACGCCTGCTGCATATCCACAAAAACCAACCGGGTATGCTGACCAAGATCAACGAAGCCTTTGCCCGGCATAATATCAATATCTCCGGCCAGTACCTGCAAACTGTGCAGGAAATTGGTTATGTGGTGATTGATATTGACTCGGCCGATCACGAACTGGCACTGAATGAGCTAAAAGCCATTCCGGGTACCTTAAGAGCGCGGGTGCTACATTAAACGTAGTATTTAACATGACGGGGCAGCTAAAGCTGCCCTTTTTTATATTGGTTCTGTGCTTAAAAGGAATACACTAAAGATGCGGACGTTTCCGTATCCGTGGTTTCCAGATCACCTTCTGGCCGTGAGTTGTGGTTTACTGAAAAACTCACACGCATCGCTAAGCGACCATTAATTTGCGACGTTAACGAACTGCGGCTGGTAAACATCGAGTTTTCACCATCCAGCGACACATTACCTTCAAAGGTTTGCCGGAACCGGCTGCCTTTATAGATTTCCTGCTCAAAGTTTGCCGCTAAAAACCAGATAAAACCCATAGTCGTATTGCGACTGGCACTTTCGCGATACGCAAAGCCCGGGCCGGTCTCTAAATCCAGGTAATTAGATTGCTTTTCATAAACCCGGTTAGCATAACCGGTAGCCAGCGAGCCGACCTGACGGAATGAACCGAACATATCGTACGCATAAGCACCGCGACCAAAGAACGAGGTGGTACCGGTCAGAAACTTATAGTTGCTCTGGGCGGACACAGCATAACGCTTTACTGTCGGTTCGCTGCGTACCTCACCGGTGGCGCTATCGGTAAACTGATTTTTCTGTACCCGGCCCTGAATATTATAGCGGTTACGGAAGAAATCATTTTCGTGCACCATTTCGGTATTGACCCGCCAGCCGCGGGCGTCGGTATTACCATCGATAAACAGAAACCCAAGCTCAATATCGCCGGTGATAGTACCAAGGATCCCAAGGTCACGTAATTCGGGGACAAGTGGTTCAGCCTCTTCGGGCTCTTCATTGGCAACGGCATTAAATGCCAGCAACCCAAGTAAAAAAATTAAGACAGGCATGTTCAGATCTGAATAGTTAGAATTAATATTACTGCCGCCTGCTACAACGCCAGGGCCACCTGGCGTTGACAACCTTAAGTTGCTCAGGCCGACGCAGTGTGTTGCCGGATATAAGCCAGCGCCATTTCAATCCGTGCCAGACAACGCGCTTTACCAATCAAGGTTAGCGTAACATCCAATGCCGGTGAATTACCGCCACCCGTTACGGCTACCCGTAATGGCATCCCGACTTTACCCATACCAAGATTAAGCTCAGCCGCAGTATCTTTAATTTGGGACTGGATCTGCTCAGCAGACCAATCCGACAAACTGGTTAATTTGGCCAGTAATAGCGCCAAAGGTTCAGCCGCCGCTGCAGTTAAATGTTTAGCTGCCGCACTGGTTTCAAATTCGCTAAAGTCTTCATAAAAATAACGGCTGACTTCCACCATTTCTTTTAAGGTTTTTACCCGCTCGGCTTGTACCTGCACCAGCTGCGCCAGACTTGGCCCGGTGCTGATATCCAGTTTTTGCTCAGCAACATGCCAGGCTAAATGACTGGCAACATCCTGTGCCGGCAGGGTTTTCATATAGTGTTGATTTAACCAGATCAGCTTGTCGGTATTAAAGGCCGATGGGGCACGGTTACAAGATGACAGGTCGAACAGCTGTACCAGCTCGTCCAGACTAAAGATTTCCTGGTCACCATGTGACCAACCCAGACGAACTAAATAGTTGATCAATGCCTGTGGCAAGAAGCCATTATCGCGATACTGCATAACGCCAACAGCGCCATGACGTTTTGATAACCGCTTACCATCGTCGCCAAGAATCATCGGCACGTGGGCGTATTTGGGGATCTCAGCGCCCAGCGCCGCCAGAATATTCATCTGCCGCGGGGTGTTATTAACGTGGTCATCACCACGGATCACATGGGTAATGCCCATTTTCCAGTCATCAACCACCACCGTCAGGTTATAGGTTGGGGTGCCGTCACTGCGGGCAATTACCAGATCATCCAGCTCAGCATTGGCGATTTCAATGCGGCCTTTAATCATATCGTCAATCACAACCACGCCATCCAGCGGGTTTTTAAAGCGAATGACATAAGGCTTATCGGCCGGATGATCAGTGCGATCTCGCCACATACCGTTGTACTTTGGTTTTTCACCGGCAGCCATTTGTGCTTCGCGCATCGCATCCAGTTCTTCCACCGTGCAGAAGCACTTATAGGCTTTGCCTTCTGCCAACAGCTGCGCCACCACTTCTTTATACAGGTCAAAGCGTTTGGTTTGATAGTACGGGCCTTCGTCGTGATCCAGTCCCAGCCACTGCATACCTTCTAAAATCGCGTCTACCGATTCCTGAGTTGAGCGTTCCAGATCGGTATCTTCGATGCGCAGGATAAATTTACCGCCATTTTTTCTGGCAAACAGCCAGCTGTATAAAGCAGTACGGGCACCACCAACGTGCAAATAGCCAGTTGGGCTGGGAGCAAAACGGGTCACTAACGACATAATCTTTCCATTTCTGACGGGCAAATAACTAAGGGGCGGTATTGTAGCAATCCGCGCCGGCAGATGCACCCGAGGCGTAGCGGCAAAAGCTGGTTTTTTTCACTCTACTGTTTACTTTTGCGGCATACAGCGTACTTTGCCCGAAAATAAAGTTGACAGCTAAATCACGCTCCCTATAATGTGCGCCATCGCAGCGTGGATTGTTAGCTCAGCTGGGAGAGCACCGCCCTTACAAGGCGGGGGTCACTGGTTCGAACCCAGTACAATCCACCAATTTTTTAATTTAATTATGATTTGCGATACTCCCATGGATTGTTAGCTCAGCTGGGAGAGCACCGCCCTTACAAGGCGGGGGTCACTGGTTCGAACCCAGTACAATCCACCAATTTTTTAAAATCGTTGAGAGCACCGCCCGCTCTTTACGAAGAGACGGTTGTCACTGGGTCGAACCCAGTACAATCCACCAATATTTTACACAGCGATACTCCCATGGATTGTTAGCTCAGCTGGGAGAGCACCGCCCTTACAAGGCGGGGGTCACTGGTTCGAACCCAGTACAATCCACCAATTTTTTAAAATCGTTGAGAGCACCGCCCGCTCTTTACGAAGAGACGGTTGTCACTGGGTCGAACCCAGTACAATCCACCAATATTTTACACAGCGATACTCCCATGGATTGTTAGCTCAGCTGGGAGAGCACCGCCCTTACAAGGCGGGGGTCACTGGTTCGAACCCAGTACAATCCACCAATATTCTATACAGCGATACTCTAATGGATTTTTAGCTCAGCTGGGAGAGCACCGCCCGCTTTTTACAAAAATACGGTTGCCACTGGTTCGAACCCAGTACAATCCACCAAATTCTGTACAGCAATATCTCCTTCGATTGTTATCTCAGCTGGGAAAGCACCGCCCGCTTTTTACAAAAACACGGTTGCCACTGGTTCGAACCCAGTACAATCCACCAATTCTACACAGCAATATCTCCTTCGATTGTTAGCTCAGCTGGGAAAGCACCGCCCGCGCACCACTCAAAATCGCATTTATTGATCTCGCCCCGTTAACTCAAGCCAAAAAATTGCTATAGTAACTAAAGTACTTTCTCTCAGGCACCGCCAGTAATGGAACATGTACCCAAGCGGGACGAACGCATTCTAATCATTGATGAGCAACAGCTGTCGCAAAGTTATTTGCGTTACACGCTGGAGCAACTCGGTTATCAGAACATTACCATTGCCGACCGCGCCCAACTGGCGCTTAATCTTTGCCGTAACAACCTGTTTGATCTGATTATTTGCTCCTTCAACCAGGCTGAAGGCAAGGACGGTTTTCAACTGTTTGCTGAGTTGAAGTTTAGTGGGTTGCAAAAGCATGCTACGGCACTAATTTTTATCAGCGCGGAAACCGATCCGACCCTGGTGCATAGCGTGATTGAGTTACAGCCAGATGAATTTCTGGCCAAACCCTTCGCGATTAAAGATCTGCAGCTGCGGATTGAGCGCGTGCTTAAACGCAAACAACAACTGCGGCCTTTATATCAGTTATTAGATAACCAGCAATATCCGTCAGCGTTGCGCCATATTGATGAACAGCTGTCAGATGCCAGCCAGCACAAGTGGTTTCCACTACTCCTTAAGCTCAAAGGCGATATCTTACTTGCACAGCAAGACTATGAGGATGCCGAACATTTCTTTTTAGCCATGCTCAGCATCCAACCCTTTAGCTGGGCGCGCATGGGGCTGGTACGTTGCTATATGCAACAAGGCCGGGAACAGCAGGCTTTTAATGAGTTAGAGCCCTTGTTATTGCGAACGGAAAGTCGCCTGTTTGCACTGGATTTACTGTCGGAACTCGAATTTAAACAGCAGCGCTATCAGCAAGCTCAGCAGCATTTGATTGATGCCGCAGAGCTGGCACCGCGTAATTTGTTGCGCCAGCAAAAGCTACTACAGCTGTCACGTTTAAATCATGATTATGAAACTCAGTATCGTGCTGCCAAAGATATGGTGAAATATGCCCGTTACTCGATGTTTGAACAGCCGGACTTATATCTGAACCTGGCGCGTGCCAGTATTGATTATGCGCTGGCCAGTGAAGACGAAGAACAACAAAGCCGCTTAAACCGACAGGTGACCCTCAGTTTACAAGCGCTGCAAAAGCAATTCGGTAAACAGGATCTCAGCGAGCAGCAACTGATCTTACAAGCCCGTTTATTGTATCTGCAGGACCATAAAGACAAAGCCAAAGCACTGCTGCGTGATCTGAAAAACGACCAACCGATTAGCTCACTGGAAGATGCACTGGATAAAGCTAAAGCATTACACGAACTTGGTTTAGCGGATGCCGCCGAGCAACTTTTTCAGCAAATTAGTGACTATTGCAAACAGCAGCAAGCCGATCCGGTATTGACTGCGTATCTGCAACAGGAGCAAGCCGAACGGGTACAAATGAAGCAAGGACCACGTGAGCTCAACAACAGTGCAGTGCAACTGTATCAACGTGGCCATTGGGAACAAGCCTTCGAAGCCTTTAGCCTGGCACATAAAGTGATGCCGAAAAATGCCGGCATTGCCTTAAACCTGTTGCAAACGCTGTTAACCAGCCCCAGGCCCTTATGTGGAGTACAAGAAAAACTGCGGTTACAACACCAATGCGAGCAGGTTATTGCAGCCGCCAGCCTGAAACCGGAGCAGCAACGTCGTTATGAGCAGCTAAAAAGCAAGCAACAGCCGTTACAAATGAACGGCTGAGCTTAATCGCCGGCCCTGCAATAAGTTTCCGGCAAATACGCTTTCACTTGCAGAGATACTTTATTTCACCACCGGCTCCGGCCATTCGCTAAAGATCTGTGGCAAGGTTTTCGAGCGGATTAACCAGAAAACGCCCAGCCCCAAACCGATCACCGAAACCAAACGCCAGGGCGCATCCAGAATCACGTCGGCGGGCAGATCATAGAGGCTGTAAGCCAAATCGGCCAGGCAGCTGATTAAGAGTATCCAGCGACTCACACGCCAGATCGGACGCCAGGCAGCACTGCGTTTATCGCTACGTTGACTGAGTGCCGCTACTACCAACAGCACTGGCAAGGCAATAACACAGGCAATTAAAAAGTCCTGCTGTTGCGGATAGAACAGTTTAAGTAAATCCTTTTGCTGCGGCGGTAAGGTCAGCACCATCACCCAGCTTAAATAGGGCCGTAACAGCAACACTAGTAACCAGTAAAAGCGCTGCGGTATCGGCACCAGGCCGTATTTGTCCAGCAAAGGCCAGTCTTTCACGCTTGCCGCCGCCGCTGCGCCAAAATACCCAGCAACACAAAGACCCCTAAACTGATCCACGGCAGCCATAAGTTACTTAATTGTCCCAGCTGCTTGGCCACCAGCGGGGTTAAAAATAAGGTCAGGGCACCATAACCGAACGCACAGAGCAGCACAAAAATACCGGTGCGCCAGATAAAGTGCCAGTGAGCCGTTTGCCGGCGGACGATCTGGTTTAGCTCATCACCAAACACCACTAGCGAGGTTGCGACCATAGCCAGCGCCATATCGCGCACATAGGGGCGGAACAAGGCGCCCCAGTCCAGTAATAAGCTCACTAACCAATCAGGCATCCGGACTCACTCCATACTGCTTAAACAAATCCAACATCTGTTGCTCATCCCAAACCGGTACCTGTAATTCACTGGCTTTCGCCAGTTTCGAGCCGGCATTTTCACCGGCAATCACGGCATGGGTTTTCGCTGACACCGAGCCGGAGACTTTGGCTCCCAGCCGCTGTAATAACGCCTTGGCCTCATCGCGGCCCATACTGCTCAAAGTACCGGTTAATACGATGGTCTGGCCGCTTAACGGCTGCTCGGTGACCTGTTGCAGCGCTATCGCCGGCCAATGCAGGCCCTGCGCCAGTAAGGCGCTGACCACCTGTTGGTTATGCGGCTCACGGAAGAAATGATACAAATGCTCAGCAACGACAGTGCCAACATCGCTAACCGCTAACAGTTGCTCGATACTGGCGGCCATCAGCGCATCCAGGCTGGCAAAATGATTGGCCAGATTCAGCGCCGTCGCCTCACCCACTTCCCGGATCCCTAAGGCATAAATAAATCGCGGCAAGGTGGTACTTTTGGCGGCTTTAATGGCATTTAACAGCTTTAATGCCGACTTCTCGCCCATCCGCTCCAGGCCAACTAAAGACGGCATATCCAGCTCAAAGATCGCATCCGGTGTTTTCACCAGTTGCTGCTCTACTAACTGCTCAACCAGCTTATCGCCCAGACCTTCAATATCCAGCGCCTTGCGCGAGACAAAGTGTTTCAGTGACTCTTTCAGCTGTGCCGCGCAATACAAGCCCCCACTGCAGCGGGCAACCGCTTCACCACTCACCCGCTCAACCGCCGAGCCGCAAACCGGGCAGGTATCCGGAAAGATGACTGGTCGGGTATCCGCCGGCCGCTGTTCCATCACCACGGCCACAATTTGTGGGATCACATCACCGGCGCGGCGCACAATGACTTTATCGCCAATTTGTACACCTAAGCGGTTTATTTCGTCCTGATTATGCAGCGTGGCATTACTGACCATTACGCCGCCGACATTAACCGGCTCCAACCGCGCCACCGGGGTGATAGCGCCGGTACGGCCCACCTGAAAATCGACATCCAACAGGGTTGTTAGCATTTCCTGCGCCGGAAATTTAAAGGCAATAGCCCAACGCGGCGCCCGGGCAACAAAGCCCAGCGCCTGTTGCTGTGCCAAGTTGCTGACTTTGACTACCACACCATCAATTTCATAAGGCAGTGCCGAACGTTTGGCCAGGATCTGCTGATAATACGCCAGTGCGGCCTCTGCCCCTTCGACTAACCGGATTTCCGGGCAAACCGGTAACCCCCATTTTTTTAGCTGCTGTAGACGCTGATAATGACAGCGGTTATTCAGCAGCATGCCGGGATCATCCAGCTGGCCGACCGCATAGGCATAAAACATCAACGGTCTTTTCGCAGTAACAGCCGGATCTAATTGCCGTAAACTGCCGGCTGCGGCGTTACGCGGGTTAGCAAAGACTTTTTCGCCCCGCGCTTTGGCGTCAGTGTTCAGCCGTTCAAAGCCGGAGATCGGCATAAAGACTTCGCCGCGCACTTCCAGTACCGGCGGTACTTCACCGGTTATGCGCAGCGGGATCGCCCGGATGGTGCGGATATTGGCGGTAATATCTTCGCCGGTGCTGCCATCGCCGCGGGTTGCCGCCTGCACTAACACGCCGTGTTCGTAACGGATACTGACCGCCAGGCCGTCTAACTTAGGCTCAGCACAAAAGCTAAAATCGCCGGCAAAATCCAGCCGATCCTGCATCCGTTTTACAAAGGCGAGAAAATCGCTGTCATCAAAAGCATTATCCAGCGATAACATCGGTACCTGATGGCTAACCTGAGAGAATTTGGCTAAGGGTGCGCCGCCAACCCGCTGCGTCGGTGAGTCGGCGGTAATCAATTCTGGATGCTGCTGTTCCAGTTGTTGCAGCTCGCGATACAGCCGATCGTATTCGGCATCCGGCACACTGGGGGCGTCTAACACATAGTATTGATAGTTATATTGTTCCAGCTGCCGGCGCAGCTGAGCGATTTGCTGTTCAGGAGACATCATTTGCAAACTCACCAACAAAAACGGCAGGAAAATCCTGCCGTTAGATTAAAGCCTGGCAATCAACCGCGGATCAGTTGTTGCCGTTGAAACTCGCGGATCCGCTCGACATAATGCCGCACGGTTTGCACCGTCAGCACGCTACGCTGCCCGTCTAACACCTGACCACCGAACTCTTCCGCCAGCTTTTTCGCGGCGTTATTCATCAGGTTAAAGTTTTGCAGCGGTTCGCCCGGTCCGGGTAGTGTCATAAACAGGCTCAGGCCACGGGTGCTCAGCTCGTCCATACGTTCAATATCAAAGGTGCCGGGATTAAACATATTCGCCAGACTAAACAGCACCTCACCGGTACCGGCACTGTCCTGATGCCGGTGGAAGATGTCCATATCGCCGTATTTAAAGCCCAGCATGGTCAGTACTGACAGCAGCTCCTGACCACCAATTTGTTGCTGCTCAGGCACCAGCACATACAGGATCAACACCTCTGAAGGCGCGGCTTCTGCTTCTTGCGTTGGTTCATCGTCTACCGTTTCATCATAGCCATAGTCAGTGTCTTCCGGCAGCAGCTCTTCCTGCTCAGGAATACTTTTTTCATCCAGTGCCGAGAAATTCAGCACCGGCTCTTTCGGCTCAGCAAACAAGTCAGTTTGTTCGGCTGGCCGTTTTACATCAATGGGCCGGCTGGTGGGTTTGGTCGCGGTTCTGGGCGGCACTAACTTGCTGCGTTGCTCCGCCTGGCCTTTACCGGCGCCTTTAACTACCCGCACCTGACCAATACCATATTCGTCAAAACCTTCACCCGGACGTTCGTCTTTGCTGTCCTCTTCCGGATGATAACGATGCTGCACCTTGTTACTGTTTTTGCGCACCGTCCATAAGCCGTGTAAAAACAACGCCCCCAATACCAGGGCACCGATAATAATTAATACCAAACGCAACTCGTCAGCCATTTGTTATACCTTTTCATTAGGCTACTGCCAGTTTGACAGCATCATCCACATCTACTGCGACCACGCGTGACACGCCGGGTTCCTGCATCGTCACCCCCATCAATTGCGCAGCCATTTCCATAGCAATTTTATTGTGGCTGATATAAATAAATTGTACGGTATCCGACATTTCCCGCACCAGATTACAGAAGCGCCCTACGTTAGCATCATCTAACGGAGCGTCAACCTCGTCTAACATACAAAACGGTGCCGGGTTTAATCTAAATATTGAAAACACTAATGATAAAGCGGTTAAGGCTTTTTCACCACCCGATAATAAATGAATTGTACTGTTTTTTTTACCTGGCGGCCTCGCCATAATACTTACCCCGGTTTCCAGTAAATCGTCGTCAGTCAAATCAAGGTAGGCACTGCCACCACCGAAGACTTTCGGGAACAGCTGTTTTAAACCATCGTTTACCTGATCAAAGGTTTCTTTAAAGCGTTGTCGGGTTTCGCGATCGATTTTGCGAATCGCGGTTTCCAGCGTCTCCAGCGCCGAAGTCAGATCCTGATGCTGGGCATCCAGATAGGCTTTGCGCTCGGCCTGTTGCTCATACTCTTCAATCGCTGCAAGATTTATCGCGCCAAGCCGGCTGACTGCTTCGACAGTCTTATCCAGCTGTTGCTGCCACTGTGCTTCATCGGCGTCGGCCGGCAATTCAGCCAGCACCTCTTTCATATTCACCTGCTGCTCACGCAACAACTCCAGCATATTATTGGCGCGGATCCGGTAGCCTTCCGCATCCAGCCGCAGGTTTTCCAGTGCTTTTTGCTGGCTGCTTAAACGCTGGGTAATGCCGCTTTGCCCCTGCTCCAGCTCACGGATCTGTTGCTGGATAGCGGCTAGCTGCTGATTGGCACTGGTTAGCGCCTGTTCGGCGTCACTGCGCTGCAGCAAGGTTGCCTGTAATTCCTCTTGCAGTTGCAATGCCGGATCCTGTTGTTCGTCCAGCTGTAGCTGCAACTCGGCCAGTTGTTCCAGCCATTGCTGTTGTTGCAAGGCTGCGCGGCTTAAACTCAATTCGACACTTTGCAATTGCTGCTGACAGAGCCGTTGCTGCATTTGCAGCTGGCTGTGCTGACCTTGCTGTTGTTGCAATTGCTGGCGCAGCGCCTCTTCCTGTGCCCTCGCCTGTTGCTGCCGTTGCTGTAACTGCTGTTCCTGCGTTAACGCCTGCTGATACTCTTGCTCCGCTTCAGCAAGCTGAAGTTCGGTTTGCTCTGCACTTGCCGCCAGCGCCTGTTGCTGTAACTGTAATTCTGCCAGCTGCTGCTGCAGCTGTGTACTCTGTTGCTTTAATTGCTGCAGCGCCTGCTGTTTTAACTGCACCACCGTATGCTGTTGCTGCAAGGTTTGTTGCTGGCTGCTGAGCGCTGCATTAAGCTGGCTAAGTTGCTGCTGTGCCTGTTTTTGCAACTCAAGCTGTTGTTGCTCGGCTGCCGCAGCGGCTGCAAGCTCCTGCTCAACCTCAGCTAACTCCTGCCCTAATTGTTGTAACCGCTCTTGGCGTAACAAACGGCTATCGGTCAGCGACACCTGGCTTTGCTGGCCCCAGTTAGCGCCGAACCATTTACCCTGTGTACAGATCACCGATTGTCCGGGCTTAAGCTGTGCCAGCATCGTTAGCGCCTGCGCTTCATCCGCCGCCAATAAAATCTGCCGGAAATAATCCGGATACACCCCTGACAGCACCACGCTGGCCAGGGTATTAGCCGGCACCGCTTTGTCGCCAGTCGCTGCGGTGACATACAGCGCTTTGCCGTCATCATGAGCAGCCAGCTCAGCCTGTTGTAGTGCGCCCAGTGCCAGCGTAACAGCCAGCGCCCAGCCGTCGGCAATTTGCAGCTGCTCTGCCAGTAAAGGTCCGCTGCTGCCGGCTTGCTGTTGACTGTGGCTAAGACGTTGTTGCTCTATTCTCAACACTTGCTGTTGGTTTTGCCACTGTTGGCGTTGTTGAGTTGCCTGCGCGCTCAGCTGTTGCTGCTGCGCCAGGGCGGCAGTAAGCTCTGCCTGCTCTAGCTGCAATGCCGCGACTTGCTCTGCCAGCTCATGGTGCCCGGCTTCTGCCAGCGCCAGCTCTTGCTCTGCCTGCTCAGGCTCAAGCCGGGCCAGCTGTTCAGTTAACTTATGTTGCTGTGCGGCCAACTGATGTTGTTGCTGCGCCCAATGTTGCAGTTGCAGCCGCCACTGCTGCAGTTGCTCGCGGCGCTGATAATGCTGTTGTTGCCAGTCTTGCCAGTTAAGCTGTGCCTCGGCTGCCTGCTCCGTCGCGTCCAGCAATTGAGCCTGTAACTCTTCCTGTTGCTCAGTCAACACTAGCAGTTCCGGTATCAGCTCTTCCAGCTGCGCTTCAAGCTCGGCGCGTTGCTGCTGCTCCTGCTGCTGTTGCTCATGAAAACCGGCCAGACTCAGCTGCTTTTGCTGGATCTGCTGTGTGAGTAACTGTTGTTGCTGACGCTGGCCAACAATTTGCTGCTCCAGCGCACTGATCCTGTTACCCAACTGATAATACTGCTGCTGACACTGCTCCTGCTGTTGCCGTGCAGTATTGGCTTGTTCACGTAATTCGGTCAGCACCCGCTCATCGCCCGCCTGCGCCGCCTGATATTTCTGCAGCTCGGTTTCCTGCTCGCGCAGCTGCTGTTCCAGTTTATTTAGCGTGTCGTTAAAGCCCAGCCATTTAATCGTTGTCAGCTGGGCACGCAGTGTGCGTTCCTGCGCTTTCAGCTCTTTATAGCGCTGTGCGGTAGCTGCCTGCCGCTTGAGTTTATCGATATTTTTACCCAGCTCTTCGCGCACGTCGGTCAGGCGATCCAGATTATCCCGGGTATGTTTAATGCGGTTTTCGGTTTCGCGCCGCCGCTCTTTGTAGCGGGAAATGCCGGCGGCTTCCTCAATAAAGACCCTAAGCTCCTGCGGTTTAGATTCAATCAGGCGCGAGATCATGCCCTGTTCGATAATGGCATAGCTGCGGGGCCCCAGGCCAGTGCCAAGGAAAATATCGGTAATATCGCGGCGGCGGCACTTGCTGCCATTTAAGAAATACAGCGACTGGGCATCGCGGGTCACGACGCGCTTGATCGCAATTTCACTGCGATCCGCCAGATTGCCGGCCAAACGGCCCGCGGTGTTTTCAAACACCAGTTCCACTGAAGCTTGTGATACCGGTTTGCGCTGCGCCGAGCCGTTAAAAATCACGTCGGTCATTGCATCACCGCGCAGGTTTTTTGCCGAGCTTTCACCCAGCACCCAGCGCACCGCATCAATGACATTGGATTTGCCACAGCCGTTTGGCCCCACTATGGCCGTCATCGCTTGCGGAAACGGCACTGTAGTGGGGTCAACAAAGGATTTAAAACCTGCCAGTTTGATCTGTTTTAAGCGCATCCGGCTGCTGTATTCTGCTTAGAGTTATAGCGACAAATCTACCCATTTTGTCGCACCCTGTCACTTGCTAATTCGATTAACGGGCTGACTTTGCAGATTTTTTTTACGCCAACGCTCTGCTTTGGCGACCACATCAATAGTCTTACGCACCGGTGCTTGTGCCGCGCTGATAATTACGACCGGGCGTGACACAATCAGGTTATTTGGGTAAATCACCCGCTCCTGCTCTTTGGTGCGCAGCACGGTGTTAAACAAATGGATTTCAGCAATATCACCCTCCAGCGCATTATTACCATCAATAATCCGCACCTTGCTGCCTTCGGCAAAGTCTTTCTGCCCCAGTAGAATAAAGAAAGCGGTTACGTTGCTGATTAGCGACCAGGACGCAAATAAGGCGACACCGGCTACCGCAATAATTGACGATGCCAGCACCAGCAAGCCACGGATATCCACGCCCCAGATAATGCTTAGCACCACCAGCAACAGCAGCATTAGCAGGATATGAAAAACGACAATGGCTCTTTTATTCATCTCAGGCCGCATCCGGCCACCGGCCAGCAAGCCATAGATCAATGGCACCAGCCGGCGGCTGACGATGATATAAGCCAGTACCGCCAGCAGCGATAAACCTAGCTGTACCATCATTGGGCTCATATAACCGCTGAGTTGTTTCAGGATCTCACTGTCAGCAATGATCGATTGTTCCACACTCATCATTTAATCCAGATCATTTAACGGCCAACTAACGATATAGTCTTCAAAATCATCCAGATCCACCATATCCTCTGAGATGGTTTTGTTGCGTACCGACATTTGTTTTTTATGCATCAGGCTTTTCTTGCCGCCGTTTAATAGCGGATGCCAGGACGGCAAACCACGCCCTTCATGTAAGCGCCGATAGGCACAGCTGTTGGGCATAAAGAAGATGTCTTTCAGATTGTCTTTGGTCAGCTTAATGCAATCCGGCACCAACACAGTACGAAGACTATATTGGGTACATTCGCATTTATGGCTATTCAGATAGCGGCAGGCGATATTGGTAAACACCACCTCTTCATCTGGTTTAAGCTCAGCGGTCGGACCTTCTTCCTCGTCGTCATGAATAAATTTATTCAGACAACATTTAGCGCAGCCATCACATAAAGCTTCCCACTCAGCGTCATTCATTTCGCTTAAGCTTTTTTGCTCCCAGAAGCGTTCAGTCAGGCTCATTTAAACCTCTACCCGGCTATCAATTTTCAGTAAATCAGCCAGCGTCAGGGTCAGGGTATCACCGGCCTGCAAGGGCCCTACCCCTGCTGGCGTGCCGGTGAGTACCAGATCGCCGGGCAACAGAGTAAAATGTTGGCTCATTTCGCTAATCAGCTGGGTAATACCGCGGATCATATTGGCGCTGTTCCCTTGCTGGCGCAGCTCACTGTTAACCTGCAGACTAAAATCCAGTTGCTGCGGGTGTTGTACCTGTGCTTTTGGAATCAACGGTGACATCGGGCAAGCACCGTCGAAGCCTTTGGCAATTTCCCACGGCCGGCCAAGTTGCTTTAGTTTGGCCTGCACCTCACGTAAGGTCAAATCCAGCGCCAGGCCATAACCCCAAATCGCCTCATTCACTTCAGCAAAGCTGGCGTTTTTCAGTGGCTTGGCAATTAATACTGCCAACTCCAGCTCATTGTGAACTTCACCGCGTCCTGCCGGAATAGTGAAAGCCGGCGCCAATGGCACCAGCGCAGTCGCAGGTTTGATAAAAAACAGGGCTTCCGGCGCTGTTTTACTTTGCATTTCGGCAATATGGTCCTGATAGTTCTGACCAATACACACCACTTTACCCAATGGTAAGCTGATAGGTTGACCTCGCCAATCCTGATGCTGGTACATTAAGTTTGCTCCGCAACAATAAGATCAGCCAGATAACCAACACTGGTGACGAAATAGTAAGAGCGGTTCCAGTGCATCAGGCTTTTATAGTTATCGTAAGCCAGGAAAGCCCGGCCGGTCGGGCCGTCAGGCAACACCAGGGCGGCAGAGATATCACGCTGTGGCAACACTTCACCATTTAAGCGGCGTACGCCAAGTTGATGCCAGGCTGCCATACTGCGCGCCGAGGCATTCCAGCGGCCCAGCCATTCATTGCGCGCCAGACTGCCACGCTGAATGGCATGTCCGGTATCAAAACCGGCCGGCAACTTCACTTCGCGCCCCCAGGTTTTGCTGTAATCCCAGCCTTGCTGCTTGAGATAGTTGGCAATAGAGGCAAACACATCCAGCTCATTAGTCCAGATATCTTTCTTACCGTCACCATCGCCGTCCTGGGCATAAGACAGAAAAGAGCTTGGCATAAACTGGCTTTGCCCCATGGCGCCAGCCCAGGAGCCTTTCATATTGTCTAAATCAATATGGCCTTGCGCCAGAATATCCAGCGCATGAAAAAACTCGGTGCGGAAAAAGGTTTCGCGCCGACCTTCGTAGGCTAAGGTTGCCAGCGCAGAAGGAATAGAATAGTTGCCCTGGAAGCGGCCAAAACTGCTCTCCAATCCCCATAACGCCACAATAAAGCGCGGTTGCACGCCATAGCGTTTGCCGATTTCTTCCAATTGTGGCTGATATTGCTGATAACGCTCCCGCGCCATCCGGATCCGCGTTTCGCTGACCCGCTTTGGCAGATAAGTATCGAGTGTTTCAACCACTTCCGGTTGACTGCGGTCAGCACTGACAACCCGCTCATGGAACTGCAGACTACTGAACACAGCGTCAAGTAAACTGGCGTCATAACCGCGACTGAGTGCCTCTTGTTTCAGTGCGCTGGTATAGCTGGCAAAATCGGGTTTAGCTGCCGGACTGTCATTAGCCAACACCAATGGGCTGAATAGCTGAGAGCTGAGCAGCAAGGCGCTCCCCAAAAACAGACGGTGTAACAACTTTATCTTCATACTTATTCCTTGTTGACTTCAGCTTGCTGCAGCGCCGCTTTATGCGCCGCCAGCAAATCTTCAACCGGTGGTGGCAATTGTAAATAGTAGCCCTGTTCCAGCAAGGCGGCTTTTACCTTTTCGATATCAGCCTGAGCCAAATGTTCCCGTTTGGCTAAATTCAGTATTGTAATCAGCGCCGGTTGGCCAAAGGTTTGTAATAAGGCCGGCGGAACTTTGCTAAAGTCATCCCGCTTTTCGACATACAGGTAGGTGCCCTCTTTTCGCGGGCTACGATATACAGCAGATAACATAGAATAAAACTACTTCGCCAACTTGCCTAACAGATAGCAAGACTATAACATGAACCGCAGGTTATGCGCATCGACCACCGTGAATGGCAGCGCAGAAATTATGGGGCTGAGGTTGGTTAATTTTAGCCAGCGCCAGAATCCAAAGATCCCGCGCAAGCGGCTTAATAATAATAGTAAAAGCGCTGAACTTTTATGTCTGAACACTCCTTAGAATTAAAGGGCAGTTTATTCCCTTTGTCCGTGTTACATTGCTCCGATCTTAGTATCAGCAGTCTGCAATCCCTGTTAACGGCCAAATTGGCTCAGGCACCAGCATTCTTTTACCAGGCTCCGATCGTCATTAACCTGCAGGATAATGATAGCAGGCCCGATTTTGTGGCGTTGAAACAGTTATTTACTGAGTTAAAACTGGTGCTGGTAGGTGTTACTGGCGCCAATGCAGAGCAAAAGACTGCAGCCCAACAAGCGGGCCTGGCGGTGTTGCAGGCCGGAAAAGCCTCGGCAGCCAAAGCCACCGAACCATCAGCGCAGACAGCGCCAGCGGCTGCGGTAAAGCCGACGCAAGTCGTGGTGCAACCACAGCCGATGGACAGCAAGATTGTGGAACAGAATGTCCGCTCCGGCCAACAAATCTACGCCAAGGGTGCCGATTTAATTATCAAGGGTGCAGTTGGCGCCGGAGCCGAAGTGATTGCCGATGGCAATATTCATATTTATGGTTCGCTGCGGGGTAAGGCGATTGCCGGCGCCAGCGGCGACAGCAGCAAGCGAATTTATTGTTACAACATGCAGGCCGAATTGGTCTCAATCGCCGGTAATTACTGGCTTAGTCATAGCCTGCAAGGCGAGTTTTGGGGTAAACCAGCCTGCATTCGCTGGCAGGGCGAAAGTTTAGTCATTTCAGAATTAGTGTAAGGAAAGTCACTATGGCAAAAATTATTGTGGTTACCTCTGGCAAGGGTGGTGTCGGTAAAACCACCTCCAGTGCCGCTATCGGTACAGGCCTGGCATTAGCCGGTAAAAAAACCGTGATTGTCGATTTTGATATCGGTTTACGGAATTTAGATTTAATTATGGGCTGCGAGCGGCGCGTAGTTTACGACTTTGTCAATGTGATCAATGGCGAAGCCAATCTGAAACAAACGCTGATTAAAGATAAACGGGTCGAGAATCTGTTTATTCTGCCGGCGTCGCAAACCCGCGACAAAGATGCGCTAACCAAAGAAGGCGTGGAGCGGGTATTAAATGAACTGTCTGCCGACTTTGATTTTATTATCTGTGACTCTCCGGCGGGTATTGAGTCGGGTGCCATGATGGCATTGTACTTTGCCGACGAAGCCGTAGTAGTAACCAATCCGGAAGTGTCATCAGTACGCGATTCTGATCGCATTCTGGGTATGTTATCCAGCAAATCACGCCGGGCTGAACAGGGTCTGGATGGCATTAAAGAGCATTTACTGCTCACGCGCTATAACCCGGAGCGGGTGCTCAAAGGCGAGATGCTCAGTGTTGAAGATGTGAAAGAAATCCTGGCCATCGAACTGGTTGGCGTGATCCCGGAATCCCAGGCCGTACTGAATGCATCTAACTCTGGCCAACCAGTGATCCTGGATGAAGAGAGTGATGCCGGTCAGGCTTATCTGGATACGGTGAAACGCTTACTGGGTGAAACCGTGCCGTTCCGTTTTCTGACGGTGGAGAAAAAAGGATTTATTAAAAGGCTGTTTGGAGGCTAACTAATGTCGTTACTGGATTATTTTCGTTCAACTAAAAAAAATACCGCCAGCACAGCCAAAGAGCGCCTGCAAATTATTGTTGCCCATGAGCGCAAGCGCCGCAGCGGCCCTGACTACCTGCCGCAGCTGGAACGCGATATTTTAGAAGTGATTCGCAAGTATGTTGATATTCCGGCCGACCAGGTTGCAGTATCACTGGAGCAACGTGGTGATGAGTTATCGGTACTGGAACTTAATATCACCTTCCCTGATGAAAAGCGCTAAGTAGCGCTTTTCTTATCTTATCTGTCAAAGGAGCAGACAATGAAAAAAACGTTAATTGCAGCCGCCGTGGTTGCAGCCGGTGTCGCCGGGTATTACTTTTTAAAACCCTCATCAGCTACGCAACTGGATTTTCCAGAGCTGGCTTATATCCCTGCCGATACGGTGCTGATGTCTGCACAACTGACTCCACTGGATATCGTGTCCTATCTGAAAAGTCTGGGATTATCGCCGGAGATGTATCTGAATCCGGAAATGAACGAGGTCTATAGCCAGTTGGCCGCTGAATCATCTAGTGCCGGCAAATTTGGTATTGCCTTGCTGCAAAACTACTTACAAGCGTTGAGTGAGCCAGAGAGCTTTGTCCAGAAAACAGGTATCGCTGCGCAAACCCGCTCTCTGACCTATATGGTCGGTGCTGCTCCGGTGATCCGCTTTGAACTGGCGGACGAAGCGGCCTTTTGGGCGATGTTTGAACAAGCTGCAACTAACAGTGGTCTGGCTTCTGAGCAACAGAATCTAAATGGCCACAATTTCCGCAGTTATAGTTTAGATGAGCAGCTCGCTGGTGCGCAGTTGCTGGTTAGCGTAGAACGCGGTTGGGGTACCATAGCCTTACATCATAGCGCGCTGTCAGAGAGCCACCGTGCCGAGAGTCTGGCATTACAGCAACCGGCCAGTAACCTGCTCAATAGCGGTAAGTTACAGGCGATGGTAAAGCAATATCAGCTGAAAGCTGACGGTATCGGTTATCTGAGCACCGAACAATTGGCTCAGGCGCTGACCACTACTGATGGTAACCAGCTGGCACGCGATTTACAGCTGACCTTTAGCGAAGGCTTACCGGAAGCGCTGCAAGTGTGGCACACCCCGGCCTGTCAAGCTGATATGGCGATGTTAAGTAAAACCTGGCCTGGTCTGGTAATGGATGCTGAACTGGTTGAGCAAGCGCCTGGCAAACTGCATATGCGGTCGAAGATGTTATTCCCCACCACCAGCCAGATTGCACTGGAAGGCTTACAAGGCCTGCAAGGTTTTATCCCCGCCAGCTTAAACGGTGGTTTACCGGACAGCATGTTTTATATGGGGTTAGGCGCCGAAATTAGCCAGTTAACGCCTGCAGTGAGCAAGCTCTGGGCTGGCATGACCGATCTTAGCGTAAGCTGTGAACCTCTGGTGGCAGTGCAACAGCAGATGAAAGCCCAGAACCCACTAATGATGTTGGCGATGGCCGGTATGGCCGCCAATGGCTTACAGGGTTTATCGGTAACTATTAATGATTTTAGTCTGGATCCGGCAACCGGCCAGCCAAATCAGGCCGATGCACTGCTAACCTTATCTGCAGATAATCCACAAGCTCTGCTGACCAATGCCCAGGCCACGCTACCACCGTTGGCGGGGATCACCTTACCGGCAGCCGGTGAAGAGGTATCCGTTGCAGAGCTATTCCCACCCGTCGCCATGCTGGGTTTAGACGTGCGTTTACAAGCTACCGACAAGCACCTGTTACTCTATGTTGGTGAGAAAGCGAAAACGCAGGCGGCCACCATTGCCAAAGAGCCACTGAGTAAAAATGGTTTATTTAGTTTTGGTATGGACTATCAGCAGTTTTTCAGCGCCATGGCAAAGATGTCAGAACTTTCCGGACAACCGCTGCCCGCTGAGTTGGAGTCGATGTTAAAAACCAATATGCAAATGGGCATGTCATTTGCTATCGACCAGCATGGTATCGTAATTAACTCTGATGCCAAAGTCGGCGAGTAACATTAGCCGCGTATCAGACAAAGCCGGATAATATCCGGCTTTTTTTATACCTTACGCCGGCGATTAGCCCACCAGGCATCAATACTGTAGCAAAATAACGCCAGCCAGATTAGACCAAAGGTAAACAACCGCTCTAATGCAAAAGGTTCCTGATATAGCCAAACACCGAAAATAAACATCATGGTCGGCCCGATATACTGGAAAAAGCCCATCGTTGATAACTTCAGGCGCCGGGCCGCCGCAATAAAACACAGCAAAGGAACCGTAGTAACCAGACCGGCAGCCATCAAATAAAGGTTCAGGCCCACACTGTTTTCGAATAAATTCGCCGCAGGGCTGGCAGCATAAGACCACCAGTACCATAGCGCTAAAGGTAATAGTAACAAGGATTCGATAAAGAGCCCTTTTATCGCATCTACGGCCAGCTTTTTACGCAATAGCCCATAAACCGCAAACGAGCTTGCCAGTGCCAGTGCTATCCAGGGTACAGCGCCGTAACCGACTATCTGCCACAGTACACCTACCGAAGCCAAGCCAACCGCTAACCACTGTAACTTTCGCAGCCGCTCTCCGAGAAACAGCATGCCCAGCAGCACATTCAGCAGCGGATTAATGTAATAACCCAGGCTGGCATCCAGCATATGATTATTATTTACCGCCCATATAAATAGCCCCCAGTTACCCCCCAGCAACACGGCACACAACAAAAGCCAGGCCAGCAGTTTAGGTTTTGCCAGCACTGCCAGCGTCTCGCGCCCCTGTTTTAACAGTAACAATACGATAAACAACAACAAAAAAGACCAGACGATTCGGTGCAGCAAGATCTCCGGTGCCGGGATAACGTCAATCTGTTTAAAATATAGTGGCGCTATGCCCCATAATGTATAAGCACTGGCTGCAAAAAGGCCGCCTAATTTTTGTTCACGCGTTAACGCCATACCGACTCCAATAATTAAGGCGGCAATTATACGCGGACTCGGCATCTTGGGTCGAAAAAAACAGCCGGCGAGTGCCGGCTGTTGTCATGTATTGCACAATACGTTGCGTTGCTGTTTATTCCTGAACAAAATCGTCCATCAGAATCAGCCCAACATCTGCAGTTAACCCCTCACCATCGCGCGCGATAGCGGTGTAAATCTTGTTAGCCTCGAGGCTAAGTGCTACCGGGCCAATTGCCGCTGTTTTTGAGCCTGCCGGTGTAACAGTTACCACATAGTCACCTGCGGCCAGAGACACGTAGCCGGTATCGGCTTTGAATGGCACAGCCGCGAAAGCGGGTGTCGCTGTTGAGATATCGTTGGTTGCGGTAACATAGATATCTACCGGACCTGCCAACGTCGAGCCGTGTACAATACGCACTTGAGCTTCAGTGGCGATACGGCGTGGCATGTCTGCTAGTACCAGGGGCTCAATGGTGTTTTCAGTCAAGGAACCTACTGCCAACACGCTGTAAAATGCTCCGGCTTCTAACGGTAAATCAGCGTCAATCACCACCACATCGTTGTTAGCGTTAGCGGCGACTTTCACATTGTAGGTATCGGGCGCGACACCCAGATAGCCCGTGAAGTCCGGGAAGGACAAGGCTTCGACCAATTTGATGGCATCGTTAGCTATGACATCTACCGCTGGCGCATCTGACACATTGTGCACCACCCGCACTGAGGCTGTGGTATTTGCATCCAGAATGTCCAGACTTTCACCCGTTGGCGTTACCGCCAGTAAGGAAACCGGTGAATCGCCAGAGAAGCGGTTATTAATCGCTGCCACCACTAAGTCGGTGCCAGCAGCTAACTCCAGAGGACCAGAGTCAAACACTACCATATCCTGACCCGGTAATGTAATGCGTACACGGTAGTTACCGGCGGCAACATCGATGGCTCCGGTAAACTCTTTAAAATCAAGTGTATCCAGCGGTGCTCCCAGTGCCGCATCTGGCGCCGTGACGTGAATATCAACTGCTGGTGCCGCAGATGCCGCATGCACCACTTGTAACCGGATGTTACCTGCGGCTAAATCTGCCACATCTGATGTCACCACTAGCGGCTCCAACGTATCCTGTGCGACAGAACCTACCGCAAAGACCTTGTAGTTGGTCGCCTCTGCCAGCGCCAAATCTACTGGCCCGATAACTGAGGCAGTTGCATCGCCCGGCAGTAAGGCTTCTACCGCCACGTTGTAAGTTGCAGGCGCCAGGTCAAAGTTCTCAGAGCTTTGACCAAAGGCCAGATTTTCGATTACCGGCTCGCCACCTACTAAGACATTAACGTTGGGTGCATCTGAGGAAGCGTGAATCACTCTTAAGGTCGCATCGACCACTACCGGTGGTGGTGGTGGCGGCGGAGGTACGACTACCGGATCACTGCTGCTGTTGCAGGCACTGAGCGTCGCCATTACCGCTGCGGCGACTGAAAGTGAGACGATTTTTTTCATTGTTCTTACCCTTCAGTTGATAGTTGCTCGAAAACATACGCCGCGGTACAGAGCAAAGATCAACTATTACAGGTGCAAAAAACCGACATTATTATTGCAAAAATTCTACTGATCCATCTCGACTTTATTAACGTTAAATTTCAGTTTAATTATCGATGTGTGCAGGAAGTGTTAAGAAAGGTGCTAATACTGCGCCGCGCCATCCGGTTAAAAATTCAGGTACCGGCAGCTGGTTACGCTCCTGATCACTCACCCGCCAACACCAGTTAAAATATTCGTGCAACTGACGACGGGTTGCCAGAAATGATGCCGGTATATCTGCTGCGGCAGCGGCATCCTTTACCGCTTGTCCGATTTCAGCCAATACGACCTTTTCACCGGCAAATTTCTCATTATGATAGAACTTTTGCGGACAATGCTCCGGATTTAATGTTTTAGCATGGTTAATTAACTCAACCAGCAATTTAGCGTGTCGTCGCAGCTCCCGCACCGGCATACCGGGGATGTTTAACAAACTTTCTGCTGAAGCCGGCTTGCGCTTGGCTAGTTCAAATAACTGCGCATCTTTGACCACCAGCCCCAAGGCCAGATCTTTGTTGCTGGCATACTGATAACGCCAGCTTACCAGTTCACGTAAAATAGCCAATTCCCGGCTATTTAGCTGACTGCTATTCTTAATCTCCAGATATTTAAATTCAGCCGGCAATTGTTGTTGCCGCCGCGCCATCAGGGTTTGTCCCTCGGCTAATAGCAGGGCTAATTTTGTGCTGTTGGATAATTCGGCCAGAAGTCGCTGATACACTGGCAGTAAAAACTTAACGTCGTTAGCAGCGTAATCAAGTTGCTTTTGCGCCAGAGGTCTGGCAAGCCAATCGGTGCGCGATTCGCTTTTGTCCAGCACTTCGCCGGTTAATTGCTCAACCAGTCTGGCATAACCCATACTACCGCCCCAACCCAGAATTTCGGCTGCCAGCTGAGTATCAAATAATGGTGCGATGTTCGTAATACCAATGGTAGCCAGGGCTTCGAGATCTTCCGTGCAAGAATGCAGAATTTTGGTCACGCCTGTTGCCGCCAGTAAAGCCTGTAACGGCTGCCAGTCGGTAATAGTTAGCGGATCAACTAACGCCAGCCGGCTGCCGTCATACAGCTGAATAAGCCCCAATTTTGGGTAGAGGGTGCTTTGCCGGATAAACTCGGTATCCAGGGCAAGTAGTGGCTGTTCGATAGCCTGGCGGCAAAAATCGGCCAGCGCCTGATTGGTGGTAACTAAAGACATGCTTATCTCTCAAAGTAAAAAGCCGGCAATCGCCGGCTTTTTATTAACCGCGCAGTTCGCGGCGTAGGATCTTTCCTACGTTAGTTTTGGGCAATTCTGAGCGGAATTCTACCAGCTTTGGCACCTTGTAGCCGGTTAAATGTTGCTTACAGTGTGCAATCACTTCCTGCTCGGTCAGGCTTTGGTCTTTTTTCACCACAAAGACCTTCACCACCTCACCAGTTACTTCATTAGGTACACCAACAGCGGCAACTTCCAGCACTTTTTCGTTCATCGCGACCACTTCTTCAATCTCGTTCGGGAACACATTAAAGCCCGATACCAGAATCATATCTTTCTTGCGGTCGACAATATAAAAGAAGCCATCGGCGTCCATAGTGGCGATATCACCGGTATATAACCAGCCATCTTTAATGGTTTTGGCCGTTTCTTCCGGCCGATTCAGATAGCCCAGCATCACCTGAGGCCCTTGCACTATCATTTCGCCTGCTTCACCGACTGCGACATCATTACCGTTTTCATCCACTAAGCGGATATCGGTTGAAGGTGCCGGTAAACCGATACTGCCGTTAAAGTCATCCAGATCGAACGGGCTTAACGTCACCAGCGGACAGCATTCGGTTAAACCGTAACCTTCCAACAGCCTGGTTTTAGTCACTTTTTTCCAGCGCTCCGCCACCGGGCGCTGTACCGCCATACCGCCACCCAGAGACAGTTTTAACCGACTGAAGTCCAGTTCTGCAAAGCCGGGGGTATTCAACAGACCATTAAACAGGGTGTTAACGCCGGTAATGGCCGTAAACGGGAATTTGGCCAGCTCTTTTACAAAGTTGGGCATATCACGCGGGTTGGTAATCAACAGATTAGTACCACCGTGTTTGAAAAACACAAAGAAATTCGCGGTAAGCGCAAAGATATGGTACAGCGGTAAGGCAGTAACCACATTTTCTTTGCCTTCATCAAGGAATTTATCGAGGAAACCACTGGCCTGTTCCAGATTGGCGACCATATTGCGATGCGTCAGCATCGCACCTTTTGAAACCCCGGTCGTGCCACCGGTATACTGTAAAAAAGCAATATCATCGCCAGTCATCTGCGGTTTTTGCCAGCTTAAGCCGGCGCCACGCTGAAGTACTTCTTTATAAGTCACAAAACGGCGTAACTGATAAGCCGGGATCAGCTTTTTCAGGTGCTTAACTACCAGATTAACAAGAGTGCCTTTTACCGCACCTAACATATCGCCCATCTTGGTTAGAATAACGTGCTCAACCTGAATATTTTTCTCAACTGCCATCAGGGTGTGAGCAAAGTTTTCAACGATAATAATAGCGCGGGCTTTAGAATCGGTTAACTGGTGTTGTAATTCGCGCGGGGTATAGAGCGGGTTCACATTGACTACGCTACAACCGGCGCGTAACACGCCCATCAGCGCAACCGGGTATTGCAGTAAATTCGGCATCATAATGGCAACGGCATCGCCTTTTTTCAGCCCCAGCTCGTGTTGCAAATAGGCCGCGAATGCCTGACTTTGCTGATCCAACTGCCGGTAGGTAATGCTTTTACCCATATTGACAAAGGCGATTTTATCGGCAAATTTGGCAATGCTTTGCTCGAAAATATCTAATAATGAAGAATAATGATCAGGATCGATTTGTGCCGGCACGCCTGCAGGGTAACGCTTTAACCAGACTCTATCCACCGTCTACTCCTTAAAAATAGTTGTTATACTTAACCCTGCGCACTTTTCTAAGTGTCTGACGGGTTTTTTATAATTTTACGTTTACGGCAGGTTATCAGACCAAGTTTTGACCTGCTCACCCACTCTGAGTATTTACTCTAACTCTAATCATCCCACAAATAGCGAAATCAGACAATTAGTCTGCTGCAGCTCTGGCAGGCTTGGTAAACTTTAACGTCATCCGATCACTCTCGCCTATAGCCAGATAATAATCACGATCGGTAAGCCCCATCGCCAGCGTCGGTGGCAACGCATACACACCTTTAGGATAATCTTTGCTATCGCGTGGATTCGCATTAATCTCACTGCTGGCGACCAGTTGAAATCCCACCTGCTCTGCAACCTGAATCAAATAAGCCTCATCAGTATAACCTTCAACCGCATAGCTGGTGGTTTCGCTAACCCGCGCTGCCCGATGTTCTACCATACCAAGGGTACCACCAGGCTTTAACACCTGATACAGGCTTTGCATCGTTGCCAATAAATGTCCACGCTGGTCCCAAATATGAGCGTTGCGAAAGCTCAGAATCATATCAAACTGGTCGGGAGCTAAAGCCGGGATAAAATTTGGCGGATCTAATGCGACCCGGCCAACCTCACCAAAATGCGCGTGTTGTTCCAGGATCCGCTGTTCCAGACGGCTACTTAGCCTGGCCCAAAATTGGCTTTTCGCATCCTGATTACTCGCCGCATCCTGCCGGAAATGGGCGACGGTTAAACGCCCTTGATCTTTCACGAAGGGCGCAATAATTTCGGTGTACCAGCCGCGAACCGGCCAAAGCTCTAATACCGACATCTGCGGCTCGATGCCAAAAAATAGCAGAGTTTCAACCGGATGACGATATTGGTTACGCTGCAGGTTTGCCGCGCCGCGCGCGGGATCTTCTGCCAGCTCGGTTAAACGTTCCCGCCATTGCTCAGCATCCGTTGCGACCACCGTCGCCGCAGGTGAAAGCAAACAAAGGGCTGCCACTATGCTTGTTATTGTTCTTTTCATAGTTATTACCTGTTGCATCAGCAGCTGTGTTACTGGTACACAGCGATTATCTTAAGATAGCGTTGCCTTTGCCTAAAAGTCCAGCAAAACACCGTTTTTTGCCACTCTGTCGCAGTTAGCTTGGTTGAAACAGTACAATGTTTTACACTGCCTGGATTGAAAATTAAAAAGGATTCCTGATGCGCAAGGTTTTTCTGCTCTCGGTTTTAGCTATCGCCACCGCAACACCTGTTGCTGCAGCACCGAAAAATATTATTTATATGATTGGCGATGGCATGGGTCCAGCCTATCTGACCGCTTATCGTTACTACCTGAATCAGGGGGAGCGTCCCGTTGAACAAACGATTTTCGATCAGTTATTAGTTGGTGCTGCCAGTACCTATCCGGATGATGACACTCTGGTTACCGACTCTGCAGCTGGCGCCACCGCGTTGGCTACCGGCGTAAAAAGCTTTAATGGCGCGATTTCGGTAAACCGGCAGCATATTCCGATTGGCACCATGATGCAGCTGGCCAAGCGCCTGGGCAAAGCCAATGGTATTGTTGCCAGTTCTCAGGTTAACCATGCGACACCTGCCGCCTTTGTCTCTCACAATGTCAATCGCCGTAATTACAGTGCTATTGCTGATATGTATCTGGATTACCGGATTAATGGCCAGCCAGTGGCCGATGTGATTTTAGGTGGTGGTACTTCGTACTTTATTCGTGACGACCGTAATCTGGTCACTGAATTTAAACAGCAAGGCTACCAATATGCCGATAGTTGGCAGGATCTGAACCAGCTGACCACTAAGCCAGCTCTGGCGCTACTCGATAAAATCGGCTTACCTGCAGCGTTAAACAGCGAGCAACCCGCACAGCTGGCAACCTTAACCGAAAAAGCCCTGCAGCTGTTAAGTCCGGCCGAGAAAGGCTTTGTGCTAATGGTTGAGGGCAGCCAGATTGACTGGTGTGGGCATGACAATGATATCGCCTGTGCTATGGCCGAAATGGATGACTTTGCGAAAGCCATTGCCGTAGCAAAAGCCTATGTGGATGCCAACCCGGATACCCTGTTGGTGATTACGGCCGATCATGAAACCGGCGGTATGTCCTTAGGTGCGGATGGCAAATATCTGTGGTTACCCGAGGTGGTACGTGGTGTGAAAGCCACTGGCCGGCGAATTGCTGACGAAATGAATGCGGCGGACAGCGAACAGGCAGCGCTGGCACGTTGGCAAGCCTTGACCGGTATTAATATTACCGATGAAGAACAACAGCAGTTGCTGGCCGCTCGTGGTAAGGAGCAAAAAGATCTACGTGACGTTGCGGTCAGACTGGTAGCCCAATATTCCTATACCGGCTGGACTACCGGCGGCCACACCGGCGCCGATGTGCCGGTAATGGCCTATGGTAAATACAGCGGGGCTTTCCGCGGCTTTATGGATAATACCGATATCGCCAAACAACTGATCCGCTATATCAGTACCAATCAAACCCCTAAAGCCAGCGAGTAAGTCTTACTCGCTGGCAATCAGCTGCGCCCGTAATTCGGGCGCACTGGTATTTTGGTGCAACCAGATATTAAAAAATGCCGGCCCAAATTCTGGATCTGCCAATACGCCGGTACTCTCTCCATTCATATAGAACTCAACGCCGTTATCTGCCAGCAATACCGCTGCCAAACGGTCGCCTTTGTCGACATCCTGCCATAGACTTTTTAACTGTTCTGCCCACTTTTGCTGTTGCTCGGCACTACTTTGGCCTAGCTTCTTCCACTCATCAACGGTGGCTTTAATAAACTGATCGCGGCTGATTTTGCGCTTATAGGTGAGCTCCAGTAATAAGGGGGTACTTTGCTGGTAATCGACAAAACGGCCATCGGCCGTCGCCAGCCTCGCATCGTACAGCTGCCAGAATAAGTAGCGATAGCTACCCTCGCCTACTGTAGTGAGATCCGGTAAGGCCGCAGCCGGCATTGCCAGTCCCAGCAATAATGCAAATGCTGATACTCTAAACATAAAACCTCCTGCTTTGACCATAAAGGACGGCCAGACCGCCCCAAATCAGTGCTAATACGCCATAAGACACGTAACCCGCCGGGAAACTGAGCACTCCGCCACTCAGGGCTGCACCGCCGATATAAGACAAAGGCCCGCCCGTAGCGCCCAATACAAAAGCTAACCAGGGCTTTTGTAGAAAATCGGCTAACAACTCCACCACTGCCAGGGCAAAAACACCCCACAGCAACCAGAACCACAGTGGCAAGCTGTCGCGCAGGGCAAAACTTAAAATATCCAGCTGGATCAATGCTGAGTCAATCGCGATACCCAGTAGCGCAATAATCACAACAGCCAGCCGTCGCCGCGTGCCAACAAGACGCCACAAACCATAAAGCAAATACGCCAGTACCGGCCAAAACGCCAGTTGCTGGAAATACACCAGCAAAAACCAGCACAACTCAAATCCGATAATGGCCCGCCAGTTAAGCTTAGACAGGGCGGCACTCATTGTTGTTTCATCCGGTTCGCCAATTTAATCCGCAGGCCGTAAGGCAAAGCACTTAAAAGCTTCAGCATCAGGCTTAAACGTCTCGGGAAACGTAGCCGCGGTTTGCCCGCGGCTATACCGGAGTAGATGCGCTCTGCAGCCTGAGCGACCGGCATTAAAAACGGCATCGCAAAGTCATTTTTTTGGGTAAGTGGCGTATCGATAAAGCCCGGTTCAATCAAGCAAACCTTAATTCCGGTATCATGCAAATCTACCCTTAAGCTATCGGCGAAATAGCTAATAGCGGCTTTGCTGGCGCCATAGGCTTCAGCCCGGGTAAACGGGAAGAAATGCGCCATCGAACTGACGATGGCTAATGTACTGCCGGCGCTAAGCCGTGGCAGTGCCGCTTTTACCGCCCGCACCACAGCCAGCACATTGAGCTCAAAAGTCCGCTCAAAAGCGCTGATATCAAGGTTAGTCGCCTCTACATATTCGCAGTTACCGGCGTTAAGCAGCACCACATCGAAATGCAGCTCAGCCGGCAGCTTGGCAAACCAGCTGGTTAGGGCTGCGCTATCGGTCAGATCCAAACTTACCGGCACAATACGCTGCGGCGCCTCGGCTGAAAGTTCTGCTAACTTATCTGCAGAGCGCGCCACCGCATATACCGTCCAGCCATTACGGGCATAATGCAGTGCGGTTTCGCGGCCAATGCCAGAGCTGGCGCCGGTAATTAAAATCGTCGAGGTCATAAATACTCCATTGCAGTTGGAGCTTATACGTAAAGTATAGCGAACAGTTCAGTAGTGCTTTAACGCAAAACAATTGAAAATAGTCAGGCTGCTTGTCATTTATACACTTCAAGATTATATTCATTATTATCATTTATGAATACGAGAGGCCTTATATGGCAACGACAAGTTTGAGTTTGGGCGAGCATTGGGAAACCTTCATCAGGAAGGAAATTGCAACCGGTCGCTACGGTTCGGCCAGTGAAGTGGTGCGTGATGCATTGAGAACGCTTGAAGAACGTAAGGCAAAACTTGAAGCCTTGCGTGCACATTTAGCTCAGGGTGCCTTGCAAGCCAGAGAGGGACAGTTTGTTGAGGACTTTAGCGTCGACCAGCTAATTGCGGAATTGGATGCCAGCGCCGGATGAGCCAAACCAAGTCGGCATTGTATCGGGTTACGCCACGAGCCAAAGAAGATTTAATTAACATCGCCCGCTACACCGAAGCATCATGGGGGCGTGCTCAGCGTAACCTTTATCTGAAACAACTTGAGCAACGCTTTGCCTGGCTAGCGGCCAACCCGCATCTCGGTAAAGCCCGCCCGGAAATTGCTGATGGCTTTTACAGTTTTCTACAAGGTCAGCATATAATTTTTTATCTCATTAGTGGCCGTTGTATTGATGTAATCGGCGTACCACATCAAGAAATGGATATTGATGGCTATTTCAAAAATTAGCCAGAAGACAAAAGTTAGGCGTAGAGATCAACACCCAGCATCGCTTGTACTTCACTGCGACGCTGTTCATTTTGCAGGCTTTGGTAAGCGGCTATCGCCCGTTCATTCCGGGGTTCGCTGCTATCGCGAAAGTTTTGCCGATTGCGCTCAGCCTCACGTTCATTATCCAAACGCTCAATCACTGCCCGCTCCACGCGGATCCCTGCCGCTTGCTGCGTGCTTTGCGCCTCTGCAGCTTGGCGCTCAGGCGTAGTTTGCCGCACCGGTTGCGGACGATTCGTCGCCGGGTTTAGCAAACTGCTGGCATTGATATTATTGCTGGCGTTAATGCTCATATAAGCCGCTAACTAGAAGAATTGCGCTAATTATAGACAAGGAACCGCGAAAGTTACCACTAATATTTGTCCACAGCACTATTGTTGCTCACGTGGCACCGGTAGGACCTCGGAGGTCCGTCCGGTACCGGAGACGTGTGGATAAGTTAGCGGCCGGGGAGTTTTTGCCAGGTGACTTCATCGCGTACATATACCGGCTCGGCCTGCTCGGCGCTGACAAATAACTGTTGCTGCCAGGCTCGGCTGGCAAAAGGCAGCATAAACTGCGCTGACGGGTACAGAATCGAATCAGCAATTAGCGCTGGCGCCAGCTGCTGTAGTGCGTGCGAATAAGTTTGCCAACCGGTACCCACCCCCAACACCCGTGAGGTAAAAGACAGTGAGGTCAAAACCTCAGGTAAAGCGGCCGGCTTAGCCGCGATTTCCGGCGTTATCGCTTGCATTAAACCTGCTTCATCTAAAGTGAAAGCGGCGATATACACTTCCGCCATTCTGGCATCAATAGCGGCAATCACCTCTGTGGCATTTTGCTGTACTGCCGCCGCCTGTGCCATCGCGGCCAGGGTTGACACCCCGAAGACCGGCAAATCTGCGCCAAAAGCCAGACCCTGGGCGACGGACACGCCAATCCTGACACCGGTAAAACTGCCGGGGCCACGACCAAAGATAATACCGTCTAACTGATGAAGGCTGATGCTAGCATCAGCTAACAGCTGCTGTACCATCGGTAAAATGCGTTTGCTGTGTTGCTGCGGGCAAACTTCATCCAGCGCTAAGAGCTGGTCATCCAGAGCTAAAGCGACTGAGCAGGCTTCGGTAGAGGTATCCAGGGCTAAAAACTTCATTATTTATCCTGTTGCATAGCATGTAAAAACTGACAGGCCTCGGCCAGATTGCGGCTGCGGCGCATCGGTGGCAGGCTCTTTAAAAACGTGGCGCCATAGGGCTTAGTCACCAGCCGGTTATCACAGATCACCAGCACACCGCGGTCGCTGACATCGCGAATTAGCCGCCCAACGCCCTGCTTTAACGTAATCACCGCCTGGGGTAACTGGACCTCGGCGAACGGATCTTTGCCGCGCATTGTACAGTCTTCACTGCGTGCCTGCAGCAAGGGATCGTCCGGCGAAGCGAAGGGCAGCTTGTCGATAATGACACAGCTTAAGGTATCGCCCCGTACATCCACCCCTTCCCAGAAACTGCCGGTACCCAATAACACCGCATTTTCCAGCTGCACAAACTGCTCTAATAGCAAACGTTTACCGGTGCTGCCCTGCACCAGCACTGGCTGGCGGATCTGCTCCGGCAAGGCGCCCGCCATCCACTGCAACATACGATGGCTGGTAAACAGAAAGAAACAGCGGCCATTATTCGCCTGGATCAGCTGAACAGCTAAACTGAGTAAAGCATGCGCCATCGCCGGCTCATGGGGCTCGGGTAAAAACCGTGGCACACAGAGCAGTGCCTGCTGCGCATAGTCAAAAGGACTTTCCAGCAACAGCGTACGGGCACCATTAAGGCCCATTTGCTGTTGATAATGGGCAAAGCCCTCATCTACTGACAGCGTGGCCGAGGTGAAGATCCAGCTGCGTTCAGCGGCAAATACCAGTTTTTGAAATTTATCGGCAATACTCAGCGGCGTTAAATGCAGCGTCACGTGCAAGCGGCTGGTTTCAAACCACAGACTGACGCCGCTTTGTTCGGTTTGCAGCAACTTCGGTAACTGACTTTTCAGCTGCGCCAGCCGCTCATAGCAGTTATCCAGCGCCTGACTGCGTCCAAGACTGCTTTTTACAATCTGATACAGCATCTCCAGCGCATCATTAATACGGATCACTGCCGTTTGCATGCTAGTTTGCTGATAGGCCTGCCGCCAGTTGCCACGCGCCGGATCGGCAGCAAACTGCAACCGCCAGTCGCGGGTCAGGCTGGAGAGTTTATCGGCGGCTTTACTTAGCTGGATCAGATCTTTCAGTTCGGTTTTGCCGATTTGCTCTAAGTCTTTACACAGATCCAGCAACACCCGGCTGGAGAAATGCTCACCAAAATAATCGCTGGCGATATCCGGGATCTGATGCGCTTCGTCGAAGATCACCACTTCCATGTCAGGTAACAGCTCACCAAAGCCGGTATCTTTCAGCGCCAGATCGGCAAAAAATAAATGATGATTGACTACCACCAGATCAGCTGCCTGTGCCTCTTTGCGCGCTTTTAGCAGATGGCAGTCTTCATACACCGGGCAGTCTTTACCCAGGCAGTTATCGGTGGTACTGGTGACATAAGGCAGCGCCCGCGAGTCTTCGGCGATATAACTGAGCTCACCGATATCACCGCTTTGCGTTTCCGCGGCCCATTTTTTGATCAGGCTTAGGTCATTAATCAGCTCAGGATCAGCACTAGGGATATGTTGATAATGCTGCTCTAAGCGAAACAGACACAAATAATTTGACCGCCCTTTTAACAGCGCAGTCTTTACCGGCAGGGCCAGCGCCTGCAATACCGTTGGTAGATCGCGAAAGTACAGCTGCTCCTGCAGGTTTTTGGTGCCGGTTGATAAGATCACCTTTTTACCGGACAGCAGTGCCGGCACCAGATAGGCATAAGTTTTACCGGTACCGGTACCTGCTTCCACCACCAGGACACCATTGGCCGTGATACTTTCTGCTACGGCCTGTGCCATCTCCAGCTGCGCCGCACGCGGCTTAAAGCCCGGGATCTGTTTTGCCAGGGTGCCCTGTTCGGCAAAGGCATGTTTGACCTTAGCCGACATCAGTACCTCGGGTAACGGCATCACAAAAACGCAGCACAGCAGCTCCAGAATAGTAATAAGGCTTCAACCAGACGAAGAAAGAAGCAAAATACAAAGCAATTGCCGGCTATTATGCCTTGTCAGCACCAAAAATCAGATAAAAATATCCACATGGCCATCTTTATCGACGTGCTGCTCTTCCTCTGGCGTGGTGTAGGGTGCTGGCGGATAGTCATCTGACGGCGCTTTTTTGGCAAAGCGGCGCAGAATTAAAAACTTTTGCTCATTGCGTTTTAGCGGCTCCAGCCGGGCTTCTTTAAACACAGGCAGCACCTGCCGTGGATCCTGTTCGACAGGGGTTCCCGGGGTGCGTTGAATAAAGGGCATAAAAACGTCCATCATTCCTCCTGCCTGTGTTAAAAAGGTGGCCGCCGTAAAGTGTTAAGTTGCAATACCATACTGTTATCGACTGCATTAGCCTAAACTTTAATCAGCAATATTGCCTATACAACCTGACCACAAAACAGGCAGTTAGTTGCCAGTCTTGAACTTTAAACACTGATAAACTTTAATGCGAAACAAGTCGAAAAAATACAAAGCACTGATTAATAAACAAATTAAAAAACATTGCCGTATTTGCCACTGAAAATAATAGTTGCAACCAAAGCTTGTCAGGAGTAACTTGTATAGCATCTAACGTACAGGATTAACCCATGACACTGTTCACTGTATCACTGCACCATCATCATAGCACCTAGCCTTCCGGCTTAGGCGGAGGGCTATTGCTAAGGCCTCCGGTGGATACTGTCATATCAAACCCCGCAGGCCAGTGCCACGGGGTTTTTTGTTTTCAGGTTTTTTATTTTTCGACTATCAGGAGTGACGTATGAGTCCGGCCATTGAAAGTAAACGTTTACGTATCGCGATGCAAAAATCCGGGCGGCTGTCGGTTGACTCGCAAGCCCTGCTTAGCAGCTGTGGCTTAAAAATTAACTTACGTGAACAGCGCCTAATTGCCCATGTCGAAAATATGCCGATTGATATTTTGCGGGTGCGCGATGACGATATTCCGGGCTTAGTGATGGATGGCGTCTGTGATCTGGGTATTATCGGCGAAAACGTGCTGGAAGAAGTATCGCTGCAGCGCCAGCTAGATCAGGAAAACTTTGACTATGAGGTGCTGGCACGACTGGATTTCGGCGGCTGCCGCTTATCAATTGCCGTACCGCAAGAAGAAAACTACCAGGGTGTACAAAGCCTCGATGGCAAAACGATTGCCACTACTTACCCGCGCTTACTGGCACGCTTTTTAAAACAACAAGGCGTCAATGCCCGCATCGTGATGCTCACCGGCTCAGTAGAAGTGGCACCGCGTGCTGGCCTGGCCGATGCGATCTGTGACCTGGTCTCTACCGGCGCCACGCTGGAAGCCAATGGTTTAAAAGAGGCCGAAGTGATTTACCGCAGCAAAGCGGTATTGATTCAGCGCAAAGGTCTGACAGATGCCGGTCAGCTAAAACTGATTAGAAAACTGATGCCACGCATTCAGGGCGTGATGCAGGCAAATGAAAGCAAGTACATTATGCTGCACGCACCACGCTCCCGCTTAGATGAAGTGATTGCACTGTTACCTGGCGCCGAAAACCCAACACTGTTACCGCTGGCGGGGAATAACGATGTGGTCGCCATTCACGTGGTCAGTAGCGAAACCCTGTTCTGGGAAACCATGGAGCAGTTAAAAGCTCTTGGCGCCAGCTCTATTCTGGTGCTGCCGATTGAGAAGATGATGGAGTAACATCATGCAGCGTATCGATTGGGCCACGTTAGACTCTTCTGCACAGCAACAGGCATTAGCACGCCCGGCGCTGCCGGATGCCGCAACCCTGGCACCCCAGGTGCGCGAGATTATTGCTAAGGTACAAAGTGAAGGTGATGCCGCCTTAAGGGCTTTCAGTGCCAGCTTTGACAAACTGGATAATAACCCGCTTAAGCTCAGTCTCGATGAACAACAACGGCTGTTAAGTCTGCTAAGTCAGGAGCGCAAAGCCGCGATTGAACTGGCCTACGACAATATCCGCAAGTTTCACGCCGCCCAGCTGCCGCGCGATATCGAAGTTGAAACCAGCGCTGGCGTGATTTGTGAGCTAAAGAATCAGCCGATCCAAAGTGTTGGCCTCTATATTCCTGGCGGCAGCGCGCCGCTACCTTCCACGGTACTGATGCTTGGTGTACCGGCACAATTAGCGGCTTGCCCGCGTGCGGTGCTGGTCACTCCGCCGGGCAAACCGGCTGCGACTGATATCGCACCAGAAATTATCTATGCCGCTAACCTCTGTGGTATTACCGAGATCTATACTATTGGCGGCGCCCAGGCGATCGCCGCGCTGGCCTATGGCACTGAGACGATTGCCAAAGTAGATAAAATCTATGGCCCCGGCAATCGTTATGTGACAGAAGCCAAGCAGCAGGTAAGTCAGGATCCGCGTGGTGCAATGATTGATATGCCTGCCGGCCCGTCTGAAGTACTGGTGCTGGCCGATGCGCTGGCCAATCCGGCCTTTATTGCCGCCGACTTGTTATCACAGGCCGAACATGGCCCGGATTCACAGGTCATTTTAGTCAGTGATAACCAGAGCCTGATCGATCAGGTTGAGCTGCAGCTCTCAGCACAGCTGGCGGCCTTACCGCGTAAAGAAATTGCCGCCAAGGCACTGGCGCATAGCCGCGCCATTTTAACGCCGGATCAGGCTACGGCAGTGGCCGTGACCAATGCCTATGCGCCGGAGCATTTAATTGTGCAAACGGCCAATGCCGAAGTCTTAACCGCGCAATTTACCAGCGCCGCCAGTATCTTTGTCGGTCAGTGGACGCCAGAGTCGGCCGGTGACTATGCCAGCGGCACCAACCATGTGCTGCCAACCTATGGCTATAGCCGTACCGTGTCGAGCTTGTCGCTAAGTGATTTTTTCCGCCGCTACACAGTGCAGCGTTTGTCGGCCACTGGTATACGCAATATTGGCCCAGCGATTGTTACGCTGGCCGAGGCAGAGAGCTTAGAAGCGCACGCCAATGCCGTGCGGCTGCGCTTAGCAGCCCTAGAAAGCGCAGTACAAGAACAGAATTAAGACAGGGCAGCATGATGAGCACAGCAAATACTATCAATAGCACTAACAATAGCAAAAACAGCAAAAATAACAGCGTCAGCGAACTGGCCCGGCAACTGGTGCAGGACTTAGTGCCTTATGCCTCAGCCCGCAGCAGCATGAGTGGCGGTGCGGTTTGGCTTAATGCCAATGAAAATGCGCTGGCTCCGGCCTATCAGCTGGATGGCACTTTTAACCGTTATCCGTCCTGTCAGCCCAAAGCCGTCATTGATGCCTATGCCGCCTATGCCGGTGTCGCGCCAGAGCAGGTACTGGTCAGCCGGGGTGCCGATGAGGGCATTGAGCTGCTGATCCGCAGCTTTTGTGAACCCAAACAAGATAGCATTACCATTTGTCCACCCACTTATGGCATGTATGCGATTAGCGCCGAGAGTAATCAAACCACCGTCAACAAAGTGCTGCTGGTGAATAACGAGCAGCTGGATCTGGCCGGTATCTTTGCCACCACGCCTAAGCTGGTATTTATCTGTAGCCCGAATAACCCGACCGGCGATCTGATCCCGCGCGAGCAAATTATCGCTGTACTGGAACAGTTCCAAGGTAAGGCGCTGGTTGTCGTCGATGAAGCTTATATTGAATTTGCGCCCAGTGCTTCTGTGGTACCACTCTTAAGCCGTTATCCGCATTTGGTGATACTGCGTACTCTGTCCAAAGCCTTTGGCCTGGCCGGGTTACGCTGTGGTTTTACCCTGGCCGCCCCTGAGGTAATTAATGCTCTGAAAAAGCTGATCGCGCCTTATCCTATCGCCGAGCCGGTCGCGCAAATCGCCGCTCAGGCTTTAGCACCGGCAGGTATTGCACAAATGCAGCAAAGCGTGGCGACCATTAATCAGCTGCGCCAGGAGTTTTGCCAGTTTGCCCAAGGCTTAGAGGGGGTACAAAAAGTCTGGCCCAGCAATGCCAACTATGTGCTGTTGCAGGTAGCCGATGCCGCGGCCTGCGTCGCCGCGTTAATTAACGAGGATATCCTGATCCGCAATCAATCCTCACAGCTGGGTTTAAGCCAGGTGGTGCGGGTATCTATTGGCAACCCGGATGAAATGCAGCGCCTCAAGCAGGCAATGCTTAACTATTTTTCAGTGAATAAGAGAGTAAGCGCATGAGTGGCCAACCTATTTTATTTATCGACCGCGATGGCACCATGGTGGAAGAGCCGCCAATTGATAAGCAACTGGATAGTCTGGAAAAACTGGCTTATGAGCCAGGTCTGGTGCCGGCCTTGTTAAAATTACAGGCGGCCGGTTATCGGCTGGTGATGGTGACCAATCAGGATGGTCTGGGTACCAGCAGCTTTCCGCGCGACACCTTCGATGCGCCGCACAATAAGATGATGCAGCTGTTAACCTCGCAAGGGATCCAGTTTGACGATGTGCTGATTTGCCCGCACTTTGACAGCGATAACTGCAGTTGCCGCAAGCCGAAACTGGGCCTGGTAAAAGACTATCTGCAACAAGGCAAAATCGACTTTACCAATTCCTACGTGATTGGCGATCGGCTGACCGATGTGCAGCTGGCCGAAAATATGGGGCTACCGTCTTTTCAATATAACCGCGAGTCTTTGGGCTGGGCCGACATTACCAAACAGATTTTAGGCCGTGGCCGCAAAGCTGAGGTAAGCCGGGTAACGCGCGAAACCGATATCAACGTTAAGGTTGATTTGGATAACAGCGGCAACAACAGCTTTAACACCGGCGTGGGCTTTTTTGACCATATGCTGGAGCAAATTGCCACTCATGGCGGCTTTTCGTTGCAGGTTGCGGTAAAAGGCGATTTGCATATTGATGATCACCACAGCGTGGAAGATACCGCCCTGGCGCTGGGTCAGGCATTAAAGCAAGCGCTGGGCAATAAGCGTGGCATTAACCGTTTTGGCTTTGTGCTGCCAATGGACGAGTGCCGGGCCGAATGCGTAATGGATTTATCGGGCCGGCCGCTGTTTGTCTTTAACGCCGAACTGGGCGAAGGCAGTGTCGGTGGTTTGAACCTTGAGATGGTACCGCACTTTTTCCGCTCACTGAGCGATGCGATGGCGATGTCGCTTCACCTGAGCATTACCCCGGGCAATAAGCATCATATGGTCGAAGGGTTATTTAAAGCCTTTGGCCGCGCCCTGCGCCAGGCCATTACCGTTAGCGGTGAAGCACTGCCAAGCTCAAAAGGAGTGCTGTAATGGCCAAGCTGGTTATTGTCGACACCGGCTGTGCCAATATCAGCTCGGTGTATTTTGCGGTAAAACGCTTAGGCGTAGAGCCGGTGATCAGCGCTGACGCAAAGCTTATAAAACAAGCTGAGCGGGTAATTTTACCCGGCGTCGGTACGGCTAAAGCGGCGATGCATAATCTGGCTGAGCGTGACTTAATCAGCACCTTACAAGGCTTACAACAGCCGGTACTGGGTATTTGTCTGGGCATGCAAATGCTGACCGCCCATAGTATGGAAGGCGATGTGGCTTGTTTGGGGTTAATTCCCGGCGAAGTGGCACCGCTTAACGCCGCCGGTTTACGCTTACCACATATGGGCTGGAATACCTTGCATAGCATCAGCCAGCATCCGCTGTTAAAGGGCTTTACTGCGCAAGATTATCTGTATTTTGTGCACAGCTTTGCGGTGGTACCCAGCCAATACAGTTTGGCGCAGTGTCATTATGGCTCTGACTTTGCCGCAGTCATTGGCAAAGACAATGTCGCCGGTGCCCAGTTTCACCCGGAGCGCTCAGGCAAGGTCGGTGCACGTTTATTACAAAACTTTCTGGAGTGGCAGTTGTGATTATTCCGGCCATAGATTTAATCGACGGCAAAGTCGTCCGCCTGTATCAGGGCGCTTATGATAAAACCACTGAGTACGAATTTAGCCCCATTAGTCTGCGCGACAGCTACGCCGCGGCCGGCTCGCCGCTATTACATGTCGTGGATTTATCCGGTGCCAAAGATGCCAGCAAACGCCAGCTTGCGTTATTAACGCAGCTGATGACCGACTCGCCGCTGCAGATCCAGGTAGGCGGCGGTGTACGCAGTGAGCAGGATGTGCAAGACTTACTGGCCGCCGGTGCCAGCCGCGTCGTGATTGGTAGCTTAGCCATTCGCGAACCGGCGCTGGTACAAAGCTGGATCAAAACCTACGGCGGTGAGCGCATTGTGCTGGCGCTGGATGTCGCCATTAATGCCAAAGGTGAAAAAACCCTGCCCAGCCATGGCTGGATTGAAGAGTCCGGTGTCACCCTGGAACAGGTTTTAGATGGCTATATCGCGGCCGGCGCTAAACATGTGCTGTGCACCGATATTAGCAAAGACGGTACCTTAAGTGGCTCTAATGTCGCCTTGTATCGTGAGCTGTGCAGCAAGTACCCGCAACTGGCCTGGCAGGCCTCAGGCGGTATTGGCGCGCTTAGTGATATCCAGACGCTGATTGGCTCCGGTGTGGCAGGCGTGATTTTAGGCCGCTCGCTGTTGGAAGGTAAATTTACGCTACAGGAGGCGATCGCATGCTGGCAAAACGGTTAATTCCCTGTTTAGATGTGCGCGATGGCAAGGTGGTCAAAGGCGTACAATTTCGTAACCATGAAATTATCGGCGATATCGTGCCGCTGGCGCAGCGCTATGCCGAAGCCGGTGCCGATGAGCTGGTGTTTTATGATATTACCGCCTCAAGTGATGGCCGGGTGGTCGATAAAAGCTGGGTCCGGCGCATTGCCGAAGTCATTGATATCCCGTTTTGTGTGGCAGGCGGTATTAAGTCGGTCGCCGATGCCGGCAAAATTCTGGAAATGGGTGCCGATAAGGTATCGATTAACAGCCCGGCGCTGGCCAACCCACAGCTGATTGCCGAGCTGAATGACACCTTTGGCCAGCAATGTGTAGTGGTCGGTATCGACAGTTTTTTTGATGTCGCCTCCGGCCAGTATCAGGTATATCAGTTTACCGGTGATGAGAGCCGCACCCAAAAAACCCAGTGGCTAACCCGTGATTGGGTCGCCGAGGTGCAGCGCTTAGGTGCCGGTGAAATTGTGTTGAACTGTATGAATCAGGATGGCGTGCGGCAGGGTTATGATTTAGCGCAGCTAAAAAGTATCCGCGATATCTGCCGGGTACCGCTGATTGCCAGTGGCGGCGCCGGTACTATGCAGCATTTTACCGAGGTGTTTAGCACCGCAGATGTCGATGGCGCCCTGGCGGCCAGTGTGTTTCATAAGGGCATTATTCAGATCAGCGAGCTAAAAGCGAAGTTAATAGCGGATGGGATTAGTATTCGGCCTTAGTGGTAAAGTCATGAGCTTCGAACACGCAAACACTGCGTACATTTTTTCTGTGACACGCCGTGAACCATCCATGGGGCTCGATTGTAAATGTCATCCATGACATTTACCCCATGGCGGGGCCAGCGAGGCTGTCCAAATTCGTTCCAGACGAATATGTCCGGCCATCCATGGCCTCCAACGGTCACAGAAAAAAGTACATCCGCGTTTGCTTTTTAAGGTGTAAACACAGATGTCGCAAGCGAAGTACTGACACTGCTAAGCAAAGCGTGTCCGGCATGGATGCCGGACAGGAGCCTACAAGGATGTATTCACGGCGTCTTTGCGTGTAGTGTCAGTGCGAAGCCAACACCCAACAAGCTTCTCGAGACGGAAAAATGAATCAACAACAAATCAGCCAGCTTAACTGGCCCGATAACCAACTGTTACCGGCGATAGTGCAACATGCCATCTCTGGCAAGGTGCTAATGCAAGGCTATATGAATCCGGATGCGCTGCAGCATACGCTGCAAAGCGGCAATGTCACCTTCTTTAGCCGCAGCAAGCAGCGACTGTGGACCAAGGGCGAGAGCTCGGGTCACACCCTGCAGCTGGTCAGCATCGACAGCGATTGTGACAGTGACAGCCTGTTAGTACTGGCGCTGCCGCAAGGGCCAACCTGCCACGTTGGCACCGAAACCTGCTGGCATGATACTGATGCCAATAGCCCACAGCTGGCGTTTTTATATGACTTAGAACAAGTGATTAAAAGCCGTGAGGGTGCTGATCCGAAAAGCAGCTATACCGCCAGTTTATTTGCCAAAGGCGTGAAACGTATCGCGCAAAAAGTCGGTGAAGAAGGCGTCGAGTCGGCTTTGGCAGCGATGGCTGGTGATCGCGAAGAGCTAAAAAACGAAGCCGCCGATCTGATTTTCCACTTGCTGGTATTGCTACGTAGCCAACAGTTGGAGCTGGCCGATGTGATTACGATTTTAAAGCAACGGCATCGTTAGACACAGCACTATCTGCAACAACGTCAACAAGCCAGAAAGACTGGCGTTAGGGCGCTGCTCAGAACTGGCGCCCTAATGATTTTGTGCTATACCTAAAGCTCAACTGGCGCAGAGGTTGTCTCTGACTGCTTAGATGCTAAGCGCCGTCATTAACGGAGGCTGTAGTTCACAGCAAAACATGTCACACTCTGAATCTCCCAAGGCATCAGATCAGGCTGTTCCGGCGCCGCTGATTGCGAAGTGGAATCTCAGCACCGGTGAGGACACTGTGGCCGCTCATCCTTTTGCCTGCTCGCTCGATTTACCCCGTCTGAATACGATTTTTGCTAACTTTCAACAGGCACTCGGTGTCACCATAGCGCTGATCGATTTACAGGGCAAAGTCTTAGCCTCCTCCGAATGGCAACATGCTTGTTTAAATTTTCATCGCCAACAACCAGGCACCCTGCATAATTGTCTGCAAAGTGACACAGTATTAGCAAATCAGCTGTTGCAACAACAACAGCAAGCCGTCTACCGCTGTCATAATGGTTTAACCGACTGTGCGGCGCCAATTCGTATTAACGGCCGCCATCTGGCGAATGTGTTTATCGGACAGTTTTTTCAGGAACCACCGGATTTGGCGTATTTCCGGCAGCAGGCAGCAGAAAATGACTTTGATCAGGCTGATTATCTGGATGCGATAGCTAGAATACCGATTATTCCGGCACAGAAAGTTAAGCCCATGCTGGATTTAATCAGTACTATGGCAGAGCAGATAGCTGAACTCAGTTATAACCATTCGCAAAGCCAGCAACTATTGGAGCGGGTTGAACAGGAAGTCAAACGCCGCACTCTTGAGCTGCAGATGCAGAATCAGATCCTCAGTTTAATTAGTCAGAGCGCGCCCCTACCCTATATTCTGGAGCAGTTGGTACTACAGATTGAACAACAATATCCGGGGTTAATTTGCTCGGTGTTGTTGTTGGATGAGAAAACCGGCCGGCTACAACATGGTGCAGCGCCGTCCTTACCTGAAGCTTATAACAGAGCAGTTGATGGTTTAAAACTCGGCCCGATGGCTGGTTCCTGCGGTGCTGCAGCGCATAGCGGTGAGATTTTAATTGCCGAAGATCTGTACACCCACCCCAACTGGCAGGCTTATCGTGAACTGGTCGATTTGGCAAGCATTCGCTCCTGTTGGTCGATTCCAATTAAAGATGCCGGGCAACGGGTGTTGGGCACCTTTGGTATTTACCAGCGCCAACCTGCTAAACCCGATCAGACCTTTACTGAAAAAATGCAGGTTTTCAGTAATCTGGCTGAGTTGGCCATTAGTCGCTTTAACTCTGCAGAGAAAATCCGTCACATGGCGTTTTATGATGAACTGACCGGTTTGGCGAACCGCCGCTTGCTCGATGAACGCCTGCAACAAGCGCTGGCTTCCAGCCGCCGCAGCAACCGCTTTGGCGCCCTGCTATTTTTAGATTTAGATAATTTTAAGCCGGTTAATGATGTGTACGGCCATAAAACCGGCGATGCGCTTTTAACTGCCTTTGCTTCACGTTTACAGCAGCTGGTACGACAAACGGATACCGTCGCGCGCCTGGGCGGCGATGAATTTATTATGCTATTGGTTGATCTTGAACCAGATGCCACAATGGCCAGACAGCAAGTGGAACTACTGTTGGAGAAAATTCGCCGCGCGCTGGCTCAACCCTTTATGTTAGAAACGCCGGAGCAACCTGTCTTCAATTGTCATTGCAGCATAGGGCTCTCGCTTTACCATGGTGCGACTGATACCGCAGACGAATTACTGAAACGCGCCGACCAGGCGATGTATCAGGCAAAACAGCTAGCTGGTACTCAGGTGTGCTGGAGTGACGCCATTAACCTCCCCGATTCAGCGCTGGCAACCACGCCATTCACCCCATAAACTCCGGCGTTGGCCGGGAAGAAGTGTAACAGGGTTTGTCCGCCCCTTGACAAGGTCACAGCACCAACCGACTATAGCTACAGCCTGTTTGGCGTACTAATAACAATATCCTGATAAGAGTTCCTATGAAAAAATCCCTGCTCGTGCTGGCTTTGACCAGCGGTTTTGCGTTGGCTGATGAAGGCATGTGGATGCCACAACAATTGCCAGAAATTGCCTCGGAATTAAAAGCGGCTGGTCTTGAACTGGATCCGGCTAACCTGACCAAACTCACCGAATTCCCAATGGCGGCTATTGTCAGCCTGGGCGGCTGTTCAGCGTCTTTTGTTTCACCACAGGGTCTGGTTGCCACTAACCACCACTGTGTTTATAACAGCATTGCGCACAACTCAACGGCTGAAAACGACCTGCTGAAAAACGGCTTTTTAGCCAAAACGCTGGCTGAAGAAGTGCCGGCAGCACCGGGTAGCCGGATCTTTGTTACCAAGGCCGTAGATAAGGTGACGGAGCGCGTTATCGATGCGAAAACCGCGAAATTAACCGGTAAAAAGCGGCTCGATGCCATTGAAGCGAATCAGAAAGCCATCGTTGCCGACTGTGAACAGGATGCCGGTCACCGTTGTACCGTAGCCGCGTTTTATGGCTCGCTGGAATACTACCTGATTAAACAGCTGGAAATTAAAGATGTGCGTCTGGTGCATGCACCGGCTGAAGGCGTTGGCAAATTCGGTGGCGACACCGACAACTGGATGTGGCCACGCCACACCGGCGATTACAGCTTCCTGCGCGCCTATGTCAGCCCGGATGGTAAGTCTGCCGACTTCCACAAAGATAACGTACCTTATACGCCGGATTTCCACCTGAAACTGGCGAAAGACGGCTTAAAAGAGGGTGATTTTGTGATGGCGCTGGGCTACCCCGGTCGCACCAACCGCCATCGTTTACCGTCAGAAGTTGCCGATACCTTCGATTGGAGCTACCCCACTACGGTGCAATATCTGGGCGAGCTGCTAGAGATTATTGGCCGTGAAACGGCTAACGATCGCGATGCGGCGCTGAAATATGCCAGCCGCGTCGCAGGATTAAATAACGTGCTGAAAAATCGTCAGGGTATGCTGGATAGCTATGCCGAAAGTGACTTTTTACAGCGCAAACAGGCCGAGCATCAGGCGCTAAAAGACTGGGTTAACAGCGACCGAGCTAACAAGCAGGCCTATGCCAAAGATTTAGCCGCGATCGAGAAGCTGTTAGAGCAACAGCAATCAGAAGGTCGCAGTAACTTCTTACTGGCCAATGCAGCACCGCGTTTGCTGGGCACAGCCCGCAGTCTGTACCGGCTGGCCAACGAGAGCACCAAGCCAGATGCTGAGCGTAAAGCCGGTTTCCAGCAACGTGACTTACCTCGCTTCCAGGCCTTTATGGCTGGCATGGACCGCACCTTTGACGTGCGGGTTGAAAAAGCGATGGACCTGCATAACCTGAAAAAATATGTTGCTCAGCCGAAAAAGCAGCGTAATGCTGATTTCGATAAAGCGATGGGCATTCAGGATAATATGACAGAAGCCGCCTTAGTGGCGCTGATCGATAGCTGGTATGCCAATACTAAGCTGACCGACCAGGCCGAGCGGTTGGCATTGTTAAGTGCCAGCCCGCAAGACTTTGCTGGCAAACAGGATGCCTTTATCAAAGCAGCAGTCGCGCTGTATAAAGCGGATCTGAAACGCGAAGCTGAGCAGGAAGAGCTGGCTGGTAAAATCCAGCAAGCCTATGCCAGCTATATGCGCGCCAAAATTGCCTTTATGCAGTCTCAGGGCAAAGCCGTTTACCCGGATGCCAACAGCACCTTACGGGTAACTTATGGCAACGTAACAGGTCGTGCGCACGGTAACGAAGACGGTAATGCCTGGGCCGCCTTTACGACATTACGTGGTATTACTGCTAAAGCGACCGGTGAAGGTGAGTTTAATGCGCCGCAAAATCAGTTAGAGGCGATTAAAGCGAAGAACTACGGTCCTTATGCCGTAACCGCGCTTAATTCGGTGCCGGTTAACTATCTGGCGACACTCGATATCACTGGCGGTAACTCGGGCTCAGCCATTCTGAACAGCAAAGGTGAATTTGTTGGTCTGGCCTTCGATGGCACCCTGGACTCAATTATTTCCGATTGGGATTTCAATCTGACGAACACCCGTTCGATTCAGGTGGACCTGCGCTTTATGCTGTGGCAAATGCAGCAAGTCGATAAAGCTGACAATCTGTTACAAGAGATGGGCGTGCAATAAGCCCTTGCTGATAAAAACCTCCGCTTAAGCGGAGGTTTTTGTTTTTACATGACGTTACAGCCTAAACGCTGAAAATAATCGTCGAGTAACTGTCGCGCAGTATCGATAGTGTTCAATTCGTCCGGCTCCCGCAGAATACTCAGATAGAGTCCCATCATATAGGCTTTTAACGCCAGTGCCGCGCGTTGTTCGTTAAGGTCAGCGGCCACCAGCCCCAGCTTTCTGGCTTGGCGAAAGAGCCCCTCACAACGCAGTTTTATGCGTAGGTGCAGATCCAAATTATGCTGATGTAAATCAGCCAGTTCCCCAACCTGCTCGCAGCGGGTTAACAGGATCGCATGCACCCGGTAGTGCCGTTCGTCTTCGAACAGTTGCAGCAAGCTGGCCAGACACATCTGATATAACGCCTGCAGCGGATTGGCTTCTTGCTCAATTTTTTGTTCAAACATCCGCTCCATCGGCAGTTTTACCCGCTGTAACATGGCTTTAAACACACTGACCTTATCGGTAAAATGCCAATAGATGGCGCCACGGGTGAAGCCACCGGCACGGGCAATCATTTCCAGTGAGGTTTTGGCATAACCGTGCTGCAAAAACATCCATTCCGCAGCATCTAAGATTTTATCGCGGGTATGTTCTGCATCCGCTTTACAGGGTCTGGCCATTGACTTTCCACTACACGACTGTACAACTAACGCCACAAACTAACATTCATGTATGTTTGTATCAACTATTTCTCGACCGGCAACCCGGTAGCAGCGATGGGGCTGGATGCATTCACCTTTGCGGCTTTGCCAGTTTGCGGTTTAGCTTAGTTTAGTTACGCTGCAGCAGCTCAGCGGCTAACCTGACAAAGTCTGAAGACGTCAAAATCCCCAGCAGCTTGTTTTGACTATTCACCACTGGCAGGCAACCATGCCGGTTTTGCACAAAAAAACTGGCGACCTGCTGCAGGCTTTGCTCCGGCGTCACCGTCGCAAAGTCTGTTAGCATTAATTCAGCAACCAGCTGCTGTTTTTCCTTACGCTCCAGGGCGCTGGCACCGTATTTGGCGAGCAGGCTCATCACCGCAGCAATCATCACTTTTTGGGTCAGCATCCCCACTAACTCGCCATTATCTTCAATAACCGGAATATGGCGGATATTTTTTTCGCGCATTAAATCATGGGCTTCTTTTAGCGTTGAGGCACGTTTTACTGATAATGGATCGGCAGTCATTAAATCAGCGACGGTGGTAATGTTCATTTCAGGCTCCCTTTACTTGATATGGTTTCTGGCGCATAACTGCGTCTTAATTGCCTGTATTAGTTATAGCGAATTATTGGCCGCTGCGACGCGCGCCAGATCAAATAAGGTTTGTTTTTTTCGCACTCAACTTGAACCTTGCTCATTTTTTGAATCTGGTTCATAATTTCGCATCCTTCATAAAACTGGTTGATCAGATGACGGTTAACGAACGTAAGGAGCGGCAACGCTTCGACAGAGAACAACTGTTTTTGGATAAAGCAGCCCAACTTATCGCCAGTGAGGGCATCCTGCAATTACAGATGGCGCCGCTGGCCAGAGCTTGTGAGTACGCGACCGGTACCCTGTATCAGCATTTCAGCTCGAAAGAAGATTTATTGTTAGCACTGGTAGCCCGCAACGGCTGCAACCAGTTGAAATTGTTTCAACAGATCGCTGCTTTAGCAATTTGTAACCGCCACAAGATCCTGGCGCTTTGCGTTGCCGAAGAGCTGGCACGGGAGTATCACCCCAGCCACGCCAGGCTGGAGCAATACGTTTTTACTGAGGTAGTTTGGGAAAATGCCTCCGCCAGCCGGCGCCAGATGATTCTGGATAACAGCAAACCTTTGTCAGAGCTGGTCAGTGGTATTGTCGGTGCTGCCCTGGCCGCCGGCGAGCTGCCAGATCATCAGTGTACCGCTCTGGAGCTGTCGATAGCCCCCTGGGCACTGTGCACTGGGAGCCATAATCTGGAACAAACCTCCGGCTTACTGGCCGCTTTTGGCTTGAATAAAGATCCATTGCAACGCTATCGCCATATGCACCTGCTACTAAATGGTATGCAGTGGCAACCGTTACAGGATTTAAACGACACCGCGGCGTTAGCCGCACAGTTACAGCAGTTACGACAACAGGTTGCACCGTTATTTAGTGGGCTTTGTCAGCTCACTGTGGAATAGATTTTACTTTCGTTAATCGGGCCAGCGCCCTTGCAAGGAGATATCATGCTTAAGCGTATGATTATTATGCTTATCCTCGTTACTGTGTTATTTGGCGGTATTTTCGGTTACAAAGCCGTCGGTAATTACTTTATGAATCAGTTCTTCGACAATATGCCCATGCCGCCGGCAGCGATAACCGCCAGCACGGTCAGCGCGGCACAGTGGCAACCGGCCGTAAATGCTATCGGCAGCTTTGCTGCCGTGAATAGCACCGAACTGACCACCGAAGCCAGCGGCATTATCAGTAGCATTCGCTTCGACAACGGCGCGTTAATTAAAAAAGGCGAACTGTTAGTACAACTGGACGATAGCGTCGACCAAGCTGAGCTGGCCCGGTTAAAAGCTGCCGAGCAGTTAGCCAAACTGGAGCAAAGCCGCCTGGAGCGTTTATTCCGCGATAAGGGAGTATCGGAGCTGGAGCTGCGCCGGCGCGAAAGTGAAGCCGCTCAGGCCAGCGCTGCTGTCGCCTCACAACAGGCACGTATTGCGCAAAAATCGCTGTACGCGCCCTTTGATGGTGTGGCCGGTATCCGTCAGGTCAGTCTTGGGCAGTTACTGACTGGCGGCACAACTGTCGTTAGTTTGCAGTCGCTGGACCCGATTTATCTGAACTTTACTCTGCCTGAGCAACAACTGGCGCTGATTGAAGTGGGTAAACCCTTAACGGTAAGGGTAGATGCTTATGGCGAACAAGCATTTAACGGTACAATCACCGCCGTCGCACCGGGCATTCGCGAATCAAGCCGCAGTATTGAAGTGCAAGCTACCTTTGCCAATCCGCAGCAGTTATTGCGCCCGGGTATGTTTGCCCGCGTCAGTATGACCACCGGTGAACCCAATACCGTTACCCTGATCCCACAAACCGCAGTGCAGTTTAACCCTTATGGCAACTCGGTGTTTGTGATCACCGAACAGGATGGCCAACAGATTGCACAACAGCGTTTTATTCGCACCGGTGAAGCGCGCGGCGATTTAATTGCCGTCACAGCCGGTCTGGAGCCGGGTGAGCAGGTCGCGACCTCGGGCTTGTTAAAACTGCGCAATGGCGCCGTGGTAAATATCGTTGAGAACAGTCAGGCTGAGCCCAGTGCTGAGCTGACCCCGACACCGGCTAACCAGTAAGGATTGCAGTATGCGCTTTACCGATATCTTTATTAAAAAGCCGATCCTGGCCAGTGTGGTCAGTCTGCTGATCCTCCTGCTGGGCCTGCGCGCCATCTCCGAAATGAATGTGCGGCAGTTTCCGGAAATCAAAAATGCGGTAGTAACGGTTAGTACCGTCTATGTCGGTGCTGATGCCGATCTAATCCAGGGCTTTATTACCACACCACTGGAGCGCGAAATTGCCGCAGCCGAAGGCATAGATTATCTGGTTTCTAACTCAGTATCCGGGGTCAGTACGATTCAGGCTTATCTGCGCCTGGACTATGATCCGAATGAGGCATTAACTCAGATTGCGGCCCAGGTGAATAAAATTCGCTCTGAACTGCCGGAAAATGCCCGCGACCCGGTCATTTCACTAAAAGTTGGCCAGAACGTGGCCGCGATGTATCTGTCGTTCTACTCAGAAGTGCTGGGGAACAATCAGATCACCGACTACCTGGTACGGGTGGTGGAGCCGCAGCTGGCGACGATACCGGGGGTGCAACGCGCCGAAATTCTGGGTGCCCGCACCTTCGCGATGCGAATTTGGCTGGATCCGGTGAAGCTTGCTGCCTATAACCTGACCGGATCAGACGTCAGTGCTGCACTACGTGGCAACAACGTACTGGCCGCTTTGGGCAGCACTAAAGGTCAGATGGTGGCGGTAGACTTAAATGCCGCAACCGATTTACGCTCAGCGGCTGAGTTTGAGCAACTGATTGTCAGCAGTGATGGCGCCGCGGTGGTACGACTGAGTGATGTAGCAACCGTTGAGCTGGGTGCAGAAAGTTATGACAGCTCGGTCAGCTTTAATGGTTTGGCCGCCACCTTTATGGGTATTGAAATTTCACCGGATGCCAATGCGCTGGATGTGATTGCCGAAGTACGTAAAGTTTGGGATCGCGATATTATCCCGCAGCTGCCACAGGGGCTGGATGCCGATATTCCGTATGACTCCACTGAATATATTGAAAACGCTATCGACGAAGTCGTGATTTCAATTGTGCTGGCGCTGGTGATTGTCGTACTGGTGATTTACGCCTTCTTAGGCTCGATGCGCAGTGTGATTATTCCGGCCGTGGCGATACCGGTATCGCTGGTGGGGACTTTCTTCTTAATGTGGATTCTGGGTTTCTCAATTAACCTGCTGACGCTGCTGGCGATGGTACTGGCAATCGGTATCGTGGTTGACGATGCGATCATTATGCTGGAAAACGTGCACCGTTTTATCGAGGAAGGCCATTCCCGCATCGATGCTGCGATTATGGGTGCACGCCAACTGGCCTGGCCGATTATCTCGATGTCGACCACACTGGTGGCGGTATTCCTGCCGATTGGTTTTGTTGGCGGCTTAACCGGCGTACTCTTTGTTGAGTTTGCCTTTACCTTAGCCGCTTCGGTGATCCTGTCAGGGGTAGTCGCACTGACACTGTCACCAGTAATGTGTGCCTATATCCTGAAACCACACAGTACTGACGGTAAAAAAGAAAAGTCGCTGGAGGCTTGGCTGGATGCACGTTTTGAGCAGTTGCGCAGCGCATACCAGCGGCAGTTACACAGTACGCTAAACACGATGCCGGTAGTGCTGACCTTTGCCGCCGTGGTACTGGTGTCCTGCTATTTTCTGTTTGTGACCAGCCCGTCCGAGCTGGAACCTGCCGAAGATCAGGGCTTTGTATTCTCAATTCTCAGTGCAGACAGTTACGCTACCCTGGATTATCTGGAGCGCAACACCGCTGAACTGAATAAATTACCGGCACAAGCACCCGAGATCCGCAACGTCTTTATTATCAATGGTATGGGCGGCACTAATACTGCTATCGCCGGCTTTGTGCTGGCGCCCTGGGATCAGCGTGAGCGCACCACCGCTCAGGTGCTGGAGCAGAATATTCAGCCGCATCTGGCCGGTATTCCGGGCTTAAACGCCTTTGCACTGGTACCGCCTTCGCTGCCCTCTTCTGGTGATGGTACGCCGATTGAGTTTGTGATTGGCTCAACCCAACCGTTCGCTGCCTTACAGGAAGTCGCACAAGAAATTCTGGGCCGGGCCATGGCATCGGGGCGCTTTATCTTTGTTGATAGTGACTTAAAAATCGACAAACCGAAGCAAACCGTGCTGGTCGACCGCGAAAAAGCTGCGCTGATGGGCGTCTCAATGCAGCAATTGGCGGCAGATTTAGGCTCGTTACTGGCCGGTGCCGATGCTGGCCGCTTTGCACTGGATAACCGCTCGTACCGGGTTATTCCGCAAATCGAGCGCAGTGAGCGGCTGAATCCGGCGCAGTTAAAGGACTACTATACCCGTAATCAGCAAGGCGAGCTGATCCCGCTATCCACGCTGGTGACGCTGCAGGAATCGGTACAACCCCAAGCCTTACGCGGCTTTCAGCAGCTAAATGCGGTAAAAATCTCCGGCGTACCACGCCCGGGCGTGCCCTTAGGTGAAGCCCTGGCGGTGTTGGATAATATTGCCGCTGAAGTCATGCCAGCCGGCTTTAGTATTGATTATGCCGGTCAGTCACGGCAGTACAAGCAGGAAGGTCAGCAACTGGTGATTACCTTCTTCTTTGCCCTGATTGTGATTTTCCTGGTGCTGGCAGCCCAGTTCGAATCGTACAAAAACGCCATTATCATTATGGTCACGGTACCGATGAGTGTCTGCGGCGCGCTGATCTTTACCAGCCTGGGTTTTACCAGCATTAATATCTACACCCAGGTCGGTCTGCTGACCCTGGTCGGTCTGATTGCCAAGCACGGTATTCTGATTGTTGAATTCGCTAACCAGTTGCAACAGGAGGGTAAGTCGAAGCGTGACGCCATTGAAGAGGCCACCGCGCTGCGGCTACGCCCGATTCTGATGACCACAGCGGCAACCGTGCTGGCGGTGATCCCGCTACTGGTCGCCACCGGTGCCGGTGCAGCCTCGCGCTATGCGATGGGCGTAGTGATTGCCAGCGGTATGACCATCGGCACTTTCTTTACGCTCTATGTGGTTCCGGCGATGTACCTGTTGTTGGCGCGTGACTATCGCCAGCAACCGGAAAAAGAAGTGACTGAGCAATAACTTCGCAAGACCAAGGCGGCTGCGGCCGCCTTTTTTAATCCGCGCTTAGTGCTTGGGATTTTTACTAAGCGTGCTGCCCAGCGAGGCGCTGATCACCAGCAAAATAGCCAGCCACTGGGTCAGTGTGAGCAATTCAGCCAACAATAAGAACCCTGCCAGGGCGGCAATTGCCGGCTCTAAACTCATTAACACACTAAAACTCTTTGCCGGTAACGCCTTTAACGCCACCATTTCCAGACTATAAGGTAAGGCACTGGACAGCGCCGCTACTGCGATTGCCAGCGGAATAACCTGCCAGCTAAATAAGCTGCTACCGGCACTAACTAAACCAATCGGGACTAAAAAGGCCGCAGCAACGGTCATCCCTAGGGCAACCGTAATGCCGCCTGAGGCCAGATTACCAGCGCGCTGGCCAAATAAAATATACCCCGCCCAACAGGCGCCGGCAGCCAAAGCTAACATGACCCCAACCGGATCCAACGCATCAACACTGGTCATATCTGGCAGTAACAGCAAGATCCCGCCCAAGGCTAACGCCACCCAGAGCAAATCCAGTTTCCGCCTGGAAGAAAACAGTGCTACCGCCAGGGGCCCGGTAAATTCCAGAGCGACACCAATGCCCAGCGGAATACGGGCGATAGCCAGATAAAAGAGCAAATTCATACCACCCAGGCAGGCGCCGTACACGATCACGGAGCGCCAGCCACGCCCCTGCGGTAGCTGCCGCCAGGGCCGGAATACCAGCCATAGCATCAAAGCCGAAAAACCGACCCGCAGCGCTGTGGTGCCCTCAGGGCCAATTACTGGAAAGAGTTGCTTGGCAATCGAAGCCCCACTTTGAATGGTGACCATTGCCAGGAGTACGCTGGCAACAGCCAGCCAAACCGCCTTGTTGGTTTGCATAACGACCTTGTTCGGATCCGGAATAGTGATATTTTACGCCATTCCCAAGCAAGCGTGTTGTGCTTTCAAGCATTGCACCGAAAACAGGCAACATGCCTGCTTCTGGCGCAAACAGGCAATAATAAAACCTCTCTCTCCCGAAGCATTGTCTTGGTAAATTCATCGTTCTGTTAAGCCTTTGTCATCAGCTGCCAGCAGAATATTCAAGCTGGCACATTACCTGCTATTAACCTGATAGTCTCAGTCACAGCGGAGCGCAATATGGAAAGCTTATCCCGCCGTAATCACCCGTTACGTGATGTACTGGATAAAGAATTACAGCAGCGCACCTTTGGCTCTATTAGCGCGCCCTGCCGGCTGTGCCACTTTATGCTGACAGTCAGCCCGGCATTACGCAGTGTGGAGTTGACGCTAATGCAACAACTGGCGCAACAGCAAGGTAAACAACTCAGTGATAATGCTCAGGATCTGACGCTGCCACTGTACGGTTTATGGCTGCGCTGGGAGCGGCATGGCGAATTCTCCAGCTATACCTTTATCCGCCCAGGCATCGCAGAGCCCTGGTTTGATGATCCACTGAGTTTTTTACCCAGCCGTGACTGGTTCAGCGAGCTACCGGGACAAATCTTCCGGATTGTGCAATTAACGATTTTAACCGCAGAGCAGTCACCGGCGGACACCTTAATCCGGCAAAGCTTTAATGCCGATAACTGTATCAGCAGTGAGTTAGCCGGCGGCCAGGCACGGATCTGGACTGATTTCCAGAAGCATGCTGAAGGCGCCGGTCGGATGCTGCTACTAAGTAAAGGTTTGACCGGCGACGCACTCGGCCGGCTGGCGCAACAACTGTTCGACCTGGGTAACTACCGTAAGCTATCGCTGCTGGGTTGGCCACTGGCTCGCCAGAGCCTGCAGCAGCTGAGCGAGCTCGAATTACAACTGGCTGGTTTAACCCAGAGTATTGAGCTGCAACAACGTAGTGATGAACAGTTACTGCATGATATTACCGGTTTGGCCGCGGCCACCGAGCGACTGATCGCCGAAAATAGCAACCGCTTACAGGCGACAGCGGCTTACTATCAGCTGACGTTGGATCGATTAAAGGCACTGCAGGAAAGTCCGCTCGCGGATCATCTGTCATTACAGGACTTTACCGAAAAGCGCCTCACCCCGGCGTATCGTACCAGTGAGGCAGTGCAGCGGCGGCAGCAGCTGCTGTCCAGCCGGCTGGGGCGTTGTACGGAGTTATTACGCACCCGGCTTAATCTGAAACTGGAGCAACAGAATCAGCAATTGCTAAGCTCAATGGAACAAAAAGCCAAACTGCAACTGAAGTTGCAGCAAATGGTGGAAGGCTTTTCGCTGGTTGCGATCAGCTATTACGCGGTACAGTTGGCCATAAAACTGCTAAGCAGCCTGCAATACTGGTGGCCTGAGCTTAACGTCGGACGCTGGCAAAGTATCGCCATTCCTGTCATTATTATTGGCGTGGCGGGGTTGCTGCGTTATCAGGCCGCCCGCTTAAAACGGAGTCTTTAAGGAAAGAGCGGCTTGACTGGCAATCTTAAGTGGATCCCCCTGCTGTTATTATTACTGGCACAGCCAGTAATCGCCGATGACAGCAAACCCGTGCAGCGGTTAAGTCCGCAAAGGCAGGCTTTGCCTGAGACCAAAAATACCGCACCACAGATCCTGGTTTATAAAAGTCAGCGCGAAGATGGTTCAGCTGTGTTTTCTGACCGGCCGCCTGCCAATCAGCAATATGAATTGCTGCGTTTCGATTGCTATGCCTGTGCGGTAAGCTCACCGATTGACTGGCATACAACACCCTTATTTCAACGCCGCTTCGCCCGGCTGATTGAACAGGTCGCTTCCGAGCTGGTATTAGATCCGGCGCTGATTCGCGCCGTTATTCATGCCGAGTCGGCCTTTAATCCACAAGCCGTCTCGCGGCGCGGCGCACAAGGTCTGATGCAACTGATGCCACAAACCGCCAGTATGCTGGGGGTCGCTGATCCAAGCCAACCGGAGCAAAATATCCGCGGCGGTAGCCGCTATCTGCAGCAACTTATCGATAGTTTTGATGGCGATCTGCGCCTGGCATTAGCCGCTTATAATGCCGGTCCGGGCGCGGTAAAACGCTTTGGCGGTGTCCCCCCTTATCCGGAGACCACCGCCTATATCGAGCGGGTATTGATTCTTCAGCAGCGCTATGCCGGTGGCTGAGCCGGTTTCACTGGTTTTGCCAGCAGTGCGGCCTTCATCAGATCTTTCCAGGATACCAACCCTAGCAAACGCTGCTGTGGATCTGCCACCAGTAAGCAACTGATATTATTTTCCACTAACAGGCTCGCCGCCTGCCGCACACTGGTGTCCGGCAGCACAGTAATAACGGGGGTTGACATGACCTGATGCACTTTACGGGTACGCATCATCAGGCCAGTAGCCTGTTCACCGGCCGCCTCCATCAGCGGGCTCAGCTCTTTGAAATAATCTTTCACCGAGACAATACCAACCACCCGATCCATACTATCGACCACCGGGACATGCTGGAACCGGGCCTGACTGAATACCGAACGCAGTGACGCCAGATTGGCATCACCGGAAGTGGTTAATAATCGGGTTCTGGGCGTCATAATCGCCAGTAATGACATGTCAGACTCCGTTAGTCTTTATCCAAGCCGTCGAGGGTGACACCCGATAAAAAGCCCGAACCTTTCACTTCATTATTGCGTAATTTGATCATCAGACGCAGATCATTTGGCGAGTCAGCATGGTGGATAGCATCGGTATAGCTGATGGTTCCCCGTTGATACAGGTCGTACAGTGCCTGATCGAAGGTTTGCATCCCCAGCTCGCGCGATTTCGTCATAACTGCTTTAATTTCACCAATCTCGCCTTTGCTAATCAGGTCGGCAACAAAGGGCGTATTCAACAGGACTTCAATTGCTGCCACCCGGCCGTGGCCATCTGCTGTCGGGATCAATTGCTGGGCAACAATACCACGTAAGTTTAACGATAAATCGAATAACAACTTATCATGCATCTCTTTCGGTACCAGGTGCATAATACGGTCTATCGCCTGGTTAGCATTGTTGGCGTGCAAGGTGGCGATACAAAGATGACCCGTCTCGGCAAAGGATAACGCAAATTCCATGGTTTCCTGCGAGCGGATCTCACCAATCAGAATCACATCCGGTGCCTGGCGCAGTGAACTCTTCAACGCGGCGTCAAAAGACTCAGTATCAATCCCCACTTCGCGCTGGGTAATTAAGCTGCGACCATGTTCATGCACAAATTCAATCGGATCTTCGATGGTCAGAATATGACCTTTGGCATTTTTATTGCGATAACCAATCAGTGCTGCCAGCGAGGTCGATTTACCGGTACCGGTACCACCGACAAACAGCACCAGGCCGCGTTTGGACATAATCACTTCTTTTAAAATCGGTGGCAGCCCCAAGTCTTCCACATTAGGAATGGTGGTAACAATACGCCGCATTACCATGCCGGCTTTGTCACGCTGCCAAAACGCCGAAACCCGGAAGCGGCCGGCATCATTGTGAATCGCGAAGTTACACTCTTTTTGCGTATTAAATTCGTGCTGTTGCTTTTCTGACATCACCGACAATACCAGCGCCAGCGAATCAATTTCGGTCAAGGGTTTATCATCAATAGGTGTTAACTCACCATTGATCTTTGCCGCCACCGGCATACCGGCGGTAACAAAGAGGTCAGACGCTTTAAGCTCGACCATTTTTTTCATGTAATTAACGATCTGCATACTTACCTCTAAAACCGGCCCATGGCACCGAAGGTATTCTTATCCTGCGCCTTGGCAGCAGCATCTTTTTGAGTGACCAAACCGCGGTTAACCAGATTGACTAAACATTGGTCCATGGTCTGCATACCATGAGCAGCGCCAGTCTGAATCACCGAATACATTTGGGCAATTTTATCTTCACGGATCAGATTTCGGATTGCTGGCACGCCAACCATAATTTCATGAGCAGCGATCCGGCCCCCCCCCACTTTCTTCAGCAGTGTTTGCGAGATAACGGCTCTGAGCGATTCCGATAACATCGAGCGCACCATATCTTTCTCCTCACCCGGGAAGACGTCGATAATCCGGTCGATGGTTTTTGGTGCTGAGGTGGTGTGCAGAGTACCAAAGACTAAGTGACCGGTTTCGGCGGCAGTCATCGCGAGGCGAATGGTTTCTAAGTCCCGCAACTCACCGACCAGGATCACATCCGGATCTTCGCGCAGGGCTGAGCGCAACGCATTACTGAAGCTATGGGTGTCACGATGTACTTCCCGTTGGTTGATCAGGCTGAGTTTGTTGCTGTGTACGAATTCGATCGGATCTTCAATGGTCAGAATATGATCAAAACGGCTGCTGTTGATATAGTCAATCATTGCCGCCAGAGTGGTACTCTTACCCGAGCCGGTTGGCCCGGTAACCAGGACTAAACCACGCGGGTTCTCGGCGATGGTTTTAAAGATATCCGGCGCGCCCAAATCGTCTAAGGTCAGCACCTCGCTGGGAATGGTACGGAAGACGGCAGCTGCACCACGGTTTTGCACAAAGGCATTGACCCGGAAACGGGCTAAATTCGGAATTTCAAAAGAAAAATCCGATTCGAGCCGCTCTTCGTACTCTTTACGCTGTTTGTCAGTCATAATTTCATAAACCAGTGCGTGCACTTCTTTATGATTCAGTGGCGGAATATTGAGTTTCCGCACATCACCGTCGACGCGGATTAACGGCGGTACACCGGCAGAAAGGTGCAAATCTGACGCTTTATGTTCCACACTAAAGGCTAATAATTCGGTAATATCCACAACCAGCAACTCCAACTTACCTATTTATGATGAATAACATAGCAGAACAACTGGCCCTCGCCTATCAGCAACTGCACAAATTCAGTGAAAGCCGCCCCGCAAGCTGGCCGCAGCCAAGGTTGATTGCGGTGAGCAAAACCAAACCGGTGGCCGACATTGTCGCCGCCTATGCTGCAGGTCAACGTCAGTTCGGCGAGAATTATCCGCAGGAACTGGCCAGTAAAGCCGCAGAACTAACCCATTTGGGTGAGTTAGAATGGCACTTTATCGGCCCGCTGCAGTCAAACAAGACCAAATTAGTCGCAGAAACCGCCAGCTGGGTGCACAGCATCGACCGGGAGAAAATCGCCCGTCGCTTGTCGGAACAACGCCCGCCGCAGCTGCCACCATTAAAGGTGTTGTTACAAATAAATATCAGCGCCGAAACTTCAAAAGCCGGTATTACGCCGGCTGAAATGCTCTCGCTGGCAGCGGCTGTGGCAAGCCTGCCCGGATTACAACTCTGTGGTTTGATGGCGATCCCGGAGGCACAGGGTAAAAACCTGGAGCAGGATTTTGCTGCGATGCAGCAGTTATCCCAGCAGTTACAGCAACTTTATCCACAAGCTATTGAATTATCTATGGGAATGTCAGATGACTGGCCACTGGCTCTGCGATATGGTGCAACTATGATAAGATTAGGTACCGCAATTTTTGGCGCAAGGAATTATGACAAGCATGAATGATAATAGGGTAGCCTTTATCGGCGCAGGAAATATGGCACGTTGTGTCATTGCAGCTATGGTTAAGGCCGGTTATCCGGTTGAAAATATTATGGCCGCTAATCGTAGCGAACCGAAACTATTAGCTCTGCAGGCAGATTTTGCGATTACCACCAGTTTAAGTAATAGTGAAGCGGCGCGCTGGGCCGACGTAATTATACTGGCGGTTAAGCCGCAGATGATGCAACAGGTGTGTGAACAGTTACTGGCAGAAGTACCAGAATGCCAGGAAAAATTGTTTGTTACGCTGGCTGCCGGCTTACCGGTAGCACGTTATGAGGCCTGGCTGGGTGAAATCCGGTTAGTCCGGGCCATGCCCAATACGCCCTCGCTGGTCGGTTTAGGTGTAACCGGTTTGTTCCCCAGCCGTTGCTCTAATTATGAAAGGGCCTTTGTTGACCATATCTTCAGCGGCACCGGGATGCGGGTGTGGCTGGAACAGGAAGCACAAATTAATCATATTATTGCTGTGACCGGCAGTGCTCCCGCCTACTTCTTTTACTTTATGCAGGCGATGCAACAAAAAGCTGAAGAATTGGGGTTTAACAACACCGAAGCTAAAGCCATGGTGGCACAAACTGCGTTAGGTGCCGCAACGATGGCATTACAAAGCGAACACAGCTTTGCCGAGTTACGGGCTCAGGTTACGTCCAAAGGTGGCACCACCCATGAAGCGGTCACCACCTTTAGTGAGCAGGGCTTAGAACAAATGGTAGCCAACGCCATGCAAGCGGCAATTGCGCGCGCTGAGGCCATGGCCAAGACGCTTTAAATTGGGAGCAGACAGATGAACGCCGTAATTTTTCTGATTAATACCGCTTTTACGCTCTATTTAATGGTGGTGATGTTGCGTTTATGGTTACAGCTGGCCCGTGCTGATTTCTATAATCCATTCAGTCAGTTTGTGGTAAAAGCCACCAACCCTTTGGTGCTGCCACTGCGTAAAGTTATCCCAAGCCTCGGCCAGCTGGACACCGCCACCTTACTGCTTGCTTACTTGATTGCGACAGCGAAATATATTGTATTACAGCTGGTGTTTTCGCCAGAGCTAAATCTGGGGGTAAGTTTTATTTTGGGTGCTTTGTTGCTGTTCAAAGAAGCCTTGAATTTGTTGTTCTGGGTACTGGTGATCCGCGCCATTATGAGTTGGTTTAGCCAGGGCCGTAACCCACTGGAACAGGTGTTTCATCAGCTAACAGAGCCTTTTTTAGCGCCGGTACGCCGTATTATTCCGCCCCTCGGTGGCCTGGATTTGTCGGTATTATTTGTACTGATTGCGCTGCAGTTTATTAATATTTTGCTGGCTGACTGGTTTAGACTGGTTTAATCGGAGTCCATCATGAGAAAATTAAGCTTAATGCTCAAAGGGGTAATGATACTGGCCGTGTTTTTAATGCAACCCGCGCAGGCGGAGCAGAAAAAAACGCTCGGTAACTGGGATATCCATTATATTGCCTTTAACTCCACCTTTTTAACGCCAGACGTCGCCCGAGCGGCTAACCTGAGCCGTAATAAAACTAATGCCATTATTAATATTTCGGTATTGGATAGCCAAAGCCAGCAAGCGCAACAAGTGGTAATCAGTGGTATTGCCCGTAACCTGCTGGGTCAGCAACGTGAGTTGACTTTTCGCGAAATTAAGGACGGTGACGCCATTTACTACATTGCGGTGATGCCATTTCGTAACGAAGAGCAGTTCCGCTTTAGCCTGGATATCCGCCAGGGTAATCAGCGCCAGCAACTGAACTTTGACCAGAAACTCTATACCGAATAGGACCTGCTGATGCAAAAAGTGGTATTGGCCACCGGTAATGCCGGCAAAGTCGCAGAATTGTCGGCCATGCTGACGCCCTTTGCGCTGGACATTGTGCCGCAAACCGTACTTGGGGTTAGTGATGCCGATGAAACCGGCCTGACCTTTGTCGAAAATGCGCTGTTAAAGGCCCGCCATGCAGCACAAATCACCGGCTTACCTGCGATTGCCGATGATTCAGGTCTCGCCGTTGCTGCTCTGGGCGGCGCGCCTGGCATCTACTCAGCGCGCTATGCCGGTGTTGGTGCCGGCGATCAGGCTAATATTGATAAGTTATTGCAAACAATGAATAGTGTTCCGGCCAGCCAACGTCAGGCGGCTTTTCATTGTGTGCTGGTATATTTGCAGCATGCAGCGGATCCGACCCCACTAATTTGCCATGCTAGCTGGCAAGGCGAAATCGCGTTGTCGCAAAGCGGTAGTGGTGGCTTTGGTTATGATCCGGTGTTTTATCTGCCTGAACTTGGCAAAACCGCAGCTGAACTGAGCAAAGCAGAAAAGCAACAGCTGAGCCATCGCGGCCAGGCCCTGCGACAACTGGTTGCCGCGCTGCAGGTTAAGGAGCGCGCGCTTTGAGTTTAAGCCTGCCGCCGCTATCACTTTATATCCATATTCCCTGGTGTATACAGAAATGTCCTTACTGTGATTTTAATTCCCATGCCGTAAAACAAGGGATCCCGGAGCAGGAATATATTGCCCACCTGCTGGCCGATTTAGATCAGGATCTGCCACTGGTTGCTGGCCGTCAGCTTAGTAGTATTTTTATCGGCGGCGGTACGCCCAGTGTGTTTAGCGCCGCCGGTATCACCCAAATTCTCGAAGGGGTAAAACTGCGGCTCCCTGTCGCTGCGGATTTAGAAGCGACAATGGAGGCCAATCCGGGCACCTTCGAAGCAGAGCGCTTTGCTGGCTATGTTGCCGGCGGTGTGACCCGTTTCTCAATCGGTGTGCAGAGCTTTCAAAGCGAACAACTAAAAGCTTTGGGACGCATTCATAATGCCGAAGAAGCCAAAGCCGCGGCGCGGCTGGCTGCTACCCTGCCACTGCAGAGCTTTAATCTGGATCTGATGCATGGTTTGCCTGGTCAGACACTGGCAGGCGCCCTGGCTGATTTGCAGCAAGCCATCGACCTTAACCCTCCGCATTTATCCTGGTATCAGCTGACGATTGAGCCGAATACCGCCTTTGCCAGCCGGCCACCGGTGTTACCCGAGGATGAGTTGTTATGGGATATCCAGCAGCAGGGTGCTGAGCTGCTGGCTGCAGCCGGTTATCAACAATATGAAACTTCAGCCTACAGCCAAGCCGGTCATCAGTGCCGGCATAACCTGAATTACTGGCGCTATGGCGACTATCTGGGTATTGGCTGTGGCGCTCACGGCAAAATTACCCTGCCTAGCCGCAACAGTATTCTGCGTACGGTGAAAATTAAACATCCGAAAGGCTATATGGATTTAAGCCGTGGTTATCTGGACGAGCGTACTCAGGTTGAGCCGGAAGATCGGCCCTTTGAATTTTTTATGAACCGCTTTCGCTTACTGGAGCCCTGCCCAATCAGTGACTTTAGCGCGCTGACCGGTTTACCCTTGGCTAGCATCAGCGCGCCTTTGGCAGAAGCTGAGCAAAAACAACTGATTACAGTAAGCCCGCAGCATTGGCAAATTACCGCCAAAGGTGCCCGCTATCTGAATGATTTACTGACACTCTTTATTTAAATAACCAAACAGAGGTCTGTTATGCGACAACATCTTCCCCTGAAAACCGCGGCCTTGCCGCTGCTGCTAAGTAGCTTACTGCTCAGCGCCTGTGGCCCAAAGACGGCTGAGCCTTCAGCAGTCGTTCCCGCCGCAACAGTCCAACAAGTTGATCAAAATGAACGCGCCAATGCGCTGTTTGAGCAAGTCTTTAATGAGCGGGTGCAGCGTAATCCGGTATTACAAACCAGCCTGGGTATTAAAGATGACTATGATAAATGGCAGGACCTGTCTGATGCGGCGTTTGAGGCAGAACTGGCGCTTACCCGTCAGCATCTGGCCTTACTGGAAGCTATTGATGTTGCCGCCCTGGATAAACAAACCCGCTTAAGTTATCAGTTAATGCAGAAGCAGCTGCAGGAAATGCTGGACGATGCACGCTGGCGTCTGTACAGCTATCCGGTAAATCAGATGTTTGGCGTGCATTCACAGGTGCCAGCACTATTAATCAACCAACATAAAATTGACTCTGTTGACGATGCCAAGGCGTATATTGCCCGTTTAAATGCCGTGCCGGAATTATTCCGCCAGTTACAGCAACTGCTCACGCAAAGTGCCGAAGCCGGTATCATAGTGCCGAAGTTTGTATTTCCGCATCTGTATTCAGCCAGCGAAAACCTGCTACAAGGCGCGCCCTTTTCAGAACAAGGCGACAGTACCCTACTGGCAGACTTTAGTGCCAAAGTTTCGGCGCTGCCGTTATCAGAGCACGAGCAAAAGCTGTTGCTGGATGAAGCCAGAGTGGCACTGATTACCAGTGTTGGGCCGGCCTATCGCAGTCTGATCAGCTTTTTACAGCAGTTAGAGCAGCAAGCCGGTACCGATGATGGCGTCTGGCGCTTTCCGGAAGGCGCCGCCTTTTATCAGAATCGGCTGGCCCGGATGACCACCACCGATTACAGTGCTGAGCAGATCCATCAGCTTGGGCTGCAACAGGTCGAGCGTATTCATAGCGAGATGCGGCAAATTATGCAACAGGTCGGCTTTGCCGGCGATCTGGCCGAGTTTTTTGTGTTTATGCGCGAGGCACCACAGTTTTATTATCCGGATACTGAAGAAGGCCGCGCGGCTTATCTGGCTGAGGCCACCGCAGTGATTGACGATATGCGTACCAGGTTGGATGAGCTGTTTTTGGTTAAGCCCAAGGCGGAGATGATCGTCAAAGCTGTTGAACCCTTTCGTGAGCAGACCGCCGGTAAAGCCTTTTATCAGCGCCCCTCAATGGATGGCAGCCGACCCGGTGTTTACTATGCTAATTTGTACCGCATGAGCGATATGCCTAAATACCAGTTGGAAGCACTCGCCTATCATGAAGGTATTCCGGGCCACCATATGCAGCTGGCCATTGCGCAGGAACTGGAGGGTATTCCGAAATTCCGCCGCTTTGGTGGTGCCACTGCTTATATTGAGGGTTGGGGCCTGTATTCTGAGTTGCTACCAAAAGAAATTGGCCTTTATCAGGACCCCTACTCTGATTTTGGCCGGTTGGCGATGGAATTATGGCGCGCTGCCCGTCTGGTAGTCGATACCGGTATTCACGCTAAAAAATGGAGCCGCGAACAGGCGATTCAGTATTTGGTCGATAACACCCCTAACCCGGAGGGAGACGCGGTAAAAGCCATCGAGCGCTATATCGTGATGCCGGGGCAGGCTACCGCTTATATGGTGGGTATGATTAAAATGCTGGAACTGCGCGAGCTGGCGAGAACTGAACTGGGTGAACGCTTTGATATCCGCGAGTTTCACAACGTCGTATTGCAAAACGGTGCTGTGCCACTGGACGTGCTGGAGCAGCTGGTCAGAGACTATATTGCCGCCAAAGGCGACTAACTGATGCTATTGCGCTGGTTGTTCTGGCAACCAGCGCCTGAGGGTAACGGATGATCACACTTCATTACTATGATCCAGAGTTAGGTGGCTGGCAGCAACAGCATATTACTCGTCTGCCAGATACCGCCCGGCATACTCCCCCTTTATGGTTGGATTTGCATAGCGCGACAGCAGCGGAAGAACAGCAATTGCTGCAGGATCTGCAGATTGCCCCGACGATGGCAGAAGACTTCAGTCGCGAGCGACACCCACCCAAATTTGAAGCACAGCATGACTTTGCGTTGTTAATCCTGCGCGGCTATGCCGATCCGGACTTTAGCGAGGTAACCCAACATGCCCAAGTTAATCTGCTGTTTTCACGCGAGGTGTTGATTTCAAAGGTGCAATGCCCGGACCCCGCTTTGCTGGCACAATTACAACCACAACTGGGTATGCTGAACAGTAATCAACTCAGCGATTGGGTTAAACAGCTGCTGGTAGCGGTCTCTGCCAGTTATCTGGGCAAGCTACTCAGTTTTGAAGATGAGCTGAGCGAGATTGAAGATCGGATGCTGCACAAAGGCAATGATGAACTCATGGCAACGATGATGCGCTATCGCTCAGTACTACGTAAAGTCCGGCGTAATCTGGCGTATCAGAAAGATATTTTTGCCGATGCATTGTATGAAGAGCAGCATGTGCTGTTTAAACACTTTGCGCTGGCTGACTTGCGCGATTTTTATGAAAAGTTTGAACGTCTGCATTCCATGACTGAAATGTACTACGATCAATTAAGCGATTTAGTACACGGCTATCTTTCTACCACCTCGCATCAAATTAACGAGCGGATGAAAGTGCTGACCATCGTGAGTAGCATCTTTATTCCGCTGACCTTTCTGGCGGGTGTCTACGGCATGAATTTTCGCTATATGCCAGAATTAGAGGCAGAAAACGGCTACTTTATTACGCTGTTTATTATGGGAGCGCTTGGCGTGGGTAGCTTGCTGTGGTTTAAATTCAGAAAGTGGTGGTAATAATTGCTAGCGATGTACAGGAGTCTTTATGGTTGACCACCCGCATTTAGATCTGGAAGAGATTGTCCGCGACAGCTTTGACGAAGATGAGCTGCAACAACTGCTGGCCCGCTTAACCGAGCTGGAGCCGGCCGAGCTGGCACTGGCATTGGAATCGATGCCGCTGGAACAACGCCTGAATTGCTACCTTGGCCTGGCCGTCAGCGATCAGATTGATGCGCTGATGTCTATGCGGGTCGACGCCCGGGAAAATATTTTCCGTCAATTGGACGACCAGCAACTGCGTACCCTGGTTGAGGAAATGGACGTTGATGCCCTACTGGAACTTCTGGATGAACTACCGACCCGACTTTATGATTATGCCTGCTCGCGGCTGGATGCCAGTCAAAGGCGCTGGTTAGAAACTGCGTTAACCTATGACGAAGACCAATGTGGTCGCTATGCCGATCATGACCTGCTGATAATTAACAAAAACGCCCGGGTTCGGGATGCGATCCGATTATTTCAGAACCTGCCGGATGATACGGAATATCAGGATACGCTGTTTGTGATTGACCGCACCGGTCGCTATGCCGGCCAGATCCAGGCCAGCCGTTTGCTGGGACAAGCGACGCATTTACCGGTCGATCCGCTGATCGATCATGACGCACCTGTGGTAGAGGGTGAACTGGACCTGGATCAGGGTTCAGATATTGTCTCGCGCTCGGGTTATACCGCACTGGCGGTGGTCGACAGCGACGGCAAGTTATTGGGCAGACTCTCGATTGGTGAAGCGCTAGAAAATGTCCGTCGCAGCCTGGAAAGCCAGTTTATGCATACCGCCGGTCTGGACGAAGAAGAAGACTTATTTGCCCCTATTATGATCAGTGCTAAACGCCGCGCACTCTGGCTTGGTATTAATCTGCTGACAGCATTTCTGGCAGCCTGGACCATCGGCCTGTTTGAAGCCACCTTACAGCAAGTGGTTGCCTTAGCTGTACTGATGCCGATTGTCGCCAGTATGGGCGGGATTGCCGGTAGCCAAACGCTAACGCTGATGATTCGGGGCCTGGCACTGGAGCAGATTACCGAACAAACCTATATGGCGCTGCTGCGTAAAGAAATGGGCGTAGCAGCGTTAAACGGTGTGCTCTGGTCAGTGGTCATTGCCATCATTACCTACTTCTGGTTTGGTGATTGGCTGATTGGCGGTATTATCGGCGCCGCTATCGTGATTAATATTGTGATTGCAGCGGTATCCGGCGTTTACATACCACGCTGGTTAGACAAACTGAATATCGACCCCGCCCTGTCTGGTTCAGTGATCCTCACTACGGTCACTGATGTGGTTGGTTTTTTTGCGTTCCTGGGCTTAGGTTCATTGTTTTTACTGGCATAATAGGGTCTCTAGCTGCCACCGCAGGCAGTGCTAACTGTTGTTCCACGCTTCGCGGAACAGGAGCCGATATGAAAATAGCGATTTTATCGCGCAACGCAGAGCTTTACTCAACCAAGCGTTTAGTGGAAGCCGCCACTCTGGCCGGACATGAAGTAAGGGTCATTGATCCCTTAATGTGTTATATGAATATCAACCGTATCAACTCGTCTATTCATTATAAAGGCGAGGTACTGGAGGGCTTTGATGCGGTGATCCCACGCATTGGCGCCTCAATCACCTTTTATGGTACCGCGGTATTGCGCCAATTTGAAATGATGGGGGTGTATGCGCTGAATGAGTCCGTGGCAATTGGCCGTGCCCGCGATAAGTTACGCTCACTACAATTATTAGCCCGTCAGGGTATTGGCTTACCTGTTACCGGCTTTGCCGATAAGCCTGGCGATATCCCTGACTTGATTGATATGGTGGGTGGTGCGCCGCTGGTGATTAAATTACTCGAAGGGACTCAGGGTATCGGTGTGGTGCTGGCTGAAACCCGCACTGCCGCCGAGAGTGTGATTGACGCCTTTATGGGGCTTAACGCACATATTTTGGTACAGGAATATATTAAAGAAGCCAATGGCGCCGATATTCGCTGTTTTGTGGTCGGCGATAAGGTCGTCGCGGCCATGAAGCGCCAGGCTAAAGCCGGCGAGTTTCGCTCCAATCTGCACCGTGGTGGGACCGCGACCAAAGTCAGCCTGACGCCGGAGGAACGCCGTACTGCACTGGCAGCGGCCAAAACCATGGGGCTGGATGTGGCTGGTGTAGACTTGTTGCGTTCAAATCATGGCCCGGTGGTAATGGAAGTCAACAGCTCTCCGGGTCTGGAGGGTATAGAGAGCGCTACTGGCAAAGATGTCGCCGGCGCCATTATTCAGCATCTGGAAAAACGGGTCAGCAGTTTTAAAGGCCGCAAGCCGGCCAAAACCAAAGGAACCGGCTAATGACTGAGCAACGCGCGTCTTTTTTCCTCGGCGACAGCCAGATCCCCCCCGGCAGCCGGGCAGTTGTGGATATCCCGTTTGGCAAACTTTACACCCACACTGAACTGAATATCGGCGCTCATGTGGTGCATGGCCGTCAGGATGGGCCAATCTTACTGGTGACCGCAGCCCTGCACGGTGATGAAATTAACGGCGTTGAAATCTGCCGCCGCTTACTGAAAGTACCGCGTTTAAATCGGCTACGGGGTACATTAGTAGTGGTACCCATTGTTAATACCTATGGTTTTGTACAACAGTCGCGTTACCTGCCGGATCGCCGGGATTTAAACCGCAGTTTCCCCGGTAGCGAAAAAGGCTCGCTGGGTAGCCGGATGGCCTTTCAGTTTACCGAACAAATTTTGCGCAAATGTACACACGCCATCGATCTGCATACCGGTGCCATTCACCGGAGTAACCTGCCTCAGGTGCGCGCCAGTGCCAAAGACAAAGTGGCGCTGAGTATGGCAGAGAGCTTTAACGCCCCTATTATTATTAAAGCAGCCAGTCGTGACGGCACTATGCGTGGTACGGCAAACAACCTGGGCATTCCGATTTTGCTGTATGAAGCAGGCGAAGCGCTGCGCTTTGACGAACAATCGATCAAAATCGGCGTTAGGGGTATCGTTAATGTGATGCAACAATTGGGCATGCTGAGCCGCGGCAAACGGCTGGGTAAAACGCGTTCGTTATTTTCCAAGAAAAGTAGCTGGGTGCGCGCTGAGCATGACGGCATTGCCCGCTATTACGTTAGTCTGGGGCAAACGGTACAGCAAGGCGATTTGCTGGCGCATATTTACTCGCCCTACTCCGATTTTGAAGTGGCCGTTACCGCAACGCTGTCCGGGGTCATTATCGGCCGCACCAACCTGCCGCTGGTGAATGAGGGGGAGGCCTTATTTCATATTGCCGAAGTCAGCTCGCTGGCGGAAGCAGAAAAAACCCTGGATGCCATCAGTGACGAAGTCGATAATGCGATGCCACTGTCGTTAACAGATGAGTACGGCGTCGTCTGAGCGTAACTGTTGACGCTGTTAAGGCGCCGCTTTTTCTACTACGACGTCGTATTCGACTAATGCAGGTAAACGTTGTTGCAGTTTGCTCTCTATTTCATCCAGCTCTTGCATCCGCTGGCAAAACAGCGCCGATTTTGCCTCCAGCTCGACCATTTTTTGATCCATCCCCAGCGTAATTTTATCCATCAGCTGATTTACTGATTGCCAATCCTGACTATCGGCTTTTTCAAAATTACTGTCTGACTGGCGCAGCGCATCACGTAACGCGCCCCAGACCGCGCCAACAGTATGGCGGGCTAGCATGGTTAATTGTGGCTTAAGCTCGCCATTCAGGAAATTATCCAGCTCATTCAGGCTCTGTGGTGCCAGATAAAAATGGTCGCCAGTGCGGACAAAACGGGATAAAAACTGAAACGTCGTCTCGCGGATCAGCGCCCGCCATTCAGCTTGTTGCGACTTGTTGCCCACTCCGGCAAGCATCGCTTCGATACTGGATAAGCCAACCTCTACGCCATCCACTGCCAGGCTAACAATTTCCGGTACAAACTTGCGCAAGCCATGCGCATACAGTTGCAACAGTTGCTGCGCTTCGGCATCCAACTGCTGCCATTCTCCTTTAATAAATAGCTGTTGATCGTGATTGATTTGGACAAAGGTGCGATTATTTTGCATTACCCTGATATGCTCAGGCGAAATCAGCACCCCGTATCGGAATGCCATATTACAGTTAGCTTGCAACGGCAAACTAAACAGAAAAAAGCAGCACACTAGCAGAAATCGCACAACAGTATCTCGATAAACAGGGTCTATGACAGCTTAGAAAAAAAGTGTCTCCGGCACAGCCCCCGCTATCGCAGCGGGGTACCGCTTGGTCGCATTATTACAATGGATTGATCGCAGGGTGACCATCCTGGACCGCAACCATTGACGGCCCATATTCCCGGCGACTGCGAATAATCTCTTTGCCAAATTGAAACTCCACCGCAGAAAATAGCTGTTGGCTTACTTTCACGTGTAACTGCGGCACTATCTGCAGCCGTTGTTCTTCCAGCTCCCGCACCTCATTAATCAGGGTTTTCGCCAATTGTTTTTGGTCCTCAAACTCCTGCTCTAAACGTTTTAACGTTTCGTCGACCTGCCCGGCGAGCAGTTTTTTCTGCTTGTCGATTCTCTGTTTGATTTCATCCATTAACACTCTGATCGGCGCTAACTGAGCGCGAATCGTCTCTTGTTGCTCGAATAATGGATTTAAACGCCGGTTTAATTTAACAAACACCACGCCGCTGGAAGGAGATCCAAGTTGACCACAATGTAGTGTCTGACCTAACAAGTAATGACCACCAACGATCTTGCCGGTTAATTTGTCCGGAGTGCCCGCGGTGACACGCTCGGCTTCTACCTGACAATGCATTAAGTACTTATTGGCCTGTAACTCCCCCTGACAATTAAAGGCTGAGTACTGAGCAATATTGCAATGAATATCGCCGGCGGCTTTCAGCACTGTGCTGTACTCGGCTTCAGCGGTACCCGGATTATTTAACTGATGGCCAATAATCGAACCCATTACAGTGATATCGCCACCGGCTTCAATCAAGGCGCCTTCCATTACCCCTTTTACAAAAACATTGCCGCCTGCCACCACTTTCATGCCGGAGATCACGTTACCGTTAATTACGACTGAGCCTTTAAAAATAATATGTCCGGACGCTAAATCGACATTTTTGACGGTAAACACATCGTCCACAGTCGCCCCATTATCGATGGCCCGAGGCAAGCCATCTTGCGCCGCCAAAAGTAAATCTGCGTCGGCCGGACTCAACTCAACACCTGCCGCAAGTTGCCACTCAATGGCCACACCGGGTGTGGGTGCCGTGATCACGCCTGTCACATCCACACCGGCCTCGCCGGCAGTTGGCGGATGCCGGCGCATCAACGGCTGGCCTTTGGCAACCGATGGAATAGCACCAAAATCACGCAAGTCGGCTTTAGCCTCCGATTCCACCAGTGGTTGGTTGCGTCGCCGCACCATGTCAGGAATCAAGGGTTCAAACCAGGAGTTCTTACCATCTTTTACCTGTCGGCCCTGCGCGATATCAATTTTTAAGCGGCTGCCAGGCTCAGCCCGGCTGGCTTGCTGCACCAGTTGAATTATTTGTTCTTTATTAAAACCAAAAATAATCCCGAACTGCTGTGCGGCCTTCACTAACTCATTGGCAGAGATTGGATTACCACCCCAGGCTGCGGTAATAATCGCCCAGGCGGTCATTTTATCATCGGAGAGTTCAAAGCTAAGTTGAGCGGCCCGTTTTTCGGCCAGTGGATAGCTCAATACCTTAGCACGCTCGGCCAGGGTTAAGGCTTTGACTTTTTGCTGTAACTGCTGGTATTCCACCAGCAAATTTTCTAATTGATTTTGCAGTAAAAAGCAGCGACCAAAACCAGCATCTTGTAACCCTTGCTTGATCGTCGCCGCATTAAGTGGTTCGGCAGTAACCGGCACTTTGATTATAATATTGTTATTGTGCTCAGCGAATTCCATGGTGCAGTCCCATTACTTCAGGGGAATCACAGAACATGACGCACCGGGACCTGTACCCGGTAATTTGCAAGAAGCTGGAGGCATAACCAGGTTCATCGCAGCATCAACCAACATTCTGTGTAATTTAACTGCTAATGAACCAAAAATTCATTGGAAAGGCAAGCGCTGTTTCTGCTTCGGGCGGCGATAACAGCGGAATACCCCAAAAGAATTCAGATATAGTTATCCTGATGTACCCGGATAAACATATCAGTACCTCTTTTAGTGAAGTCTACCTTGTACTCTTTATTATTCAGCGCCTGAATAAACAGCAGGGTTTTGGTCTCGCCGAAGACGTCAACGCTCGAGACATCAACCAGCTCCAGATAACGCTCTTTTGCTTCCAGCTTACTGGCCGGCACCTCGTCAGTGAACTCTTTTACACCATGCCGTGTAACGATTAAAGGTGGATCAATATCATCATTGATGATAATCAGATCCAACTTTTTATTCTTATGAATGATGGTGTTCCGGCCGCTTACCAGAAAAGCTTTTTCATAATTATTCATTACTGCTCTGCCACGTGACTAATTTAAGCGTATTATGATACAGGCCTTCCTGACTGTCTAGTTTGGATCTTGCAGCTGCGTCAGACGCTGTTTATTAATCGCCCGACACCAGCTTTCCGCCTGCTCCGGCGCGACATTAACCGGTACCATCAACTCCAGTCCGGTCGCGGCAGCTAACCGCAGCATCCGCTGCGCGAACACCGCCTTAACACCCTCATAGACCGCGACGGACGTTTTATACTGGTCTTTTTCGCGCAATAACTCCGTTGCGCATTGGCCGCTGCCGCAACTTTGACGCACGGCTTCCAGATAAAGCGGCCGTTGCTCTGTCATAATTTTCACTGCCAACCGCACCGGCAAGCCGGTGAGCAGGGCGTCAATATTGGTTACTTTAAAACCAATATAGGCAAGCGATTTACCCTCCATACTCGGTACCGCACAGTAACTAAACGCCGACCAGGGTAAACACCAACTGCCGCTACGATGCTGATAACGTACACCTTCAGCATCACACACCAGACTGTATTTCGGCTCAGCGAGTTTAGCCCAGCCCAGAAACAGCCCCAGCAAGGCGGCAATATACGCAATCGCGAGGATGGCGGTAAATTGCTGCGCCAAAAAGGCGGTGTAAAGCAACAAGCCAAGCAGTAATACCGCTGAGGCGATTAGCAAACGTGCACCGCCACTGCTGGCAGAGCCGGAGAAGGCCAAAGCTGACATCTAAATTCCTCTGCAAAAAGACCGGAAACACCATACGGTCATCTATTAATGGCAGATTAGCACAAAGTCAGCGCGGCTTCAGCTCCCGGCTTAGCGCCTGATACGACCAATACCCTGATGACTGCGATAACAGGAAATCTGAATTGGCTTTATTTCCATACAATAGCAGGAGTTGATTTTTTGGTTAATTTTGGAGTTCCCTTGGCGCCTTTACATTCTCGTTTGATTTGGTTCATTTTGCTGGCACTACTCTGTTTTGTTGGCTTTCTGTACTGGCAATCACAACAAAGTACCGAAAATGGTCGCGGCCCGGGCGGCGCAATCGCCGTAAAAACGGCCACAGTGCAAAGCCGGGCGATGAGCCGCGAAGTCAGCGCTATCGGTACGGGTATTGCCAATAATTCTATTCAGTTAATCGCACCCAGCAGTGAATTTTTAGTCGAATTGAATGTGAACGAAGGTAAAAAGGTCGCCCAGGGCGAGGTGATAGCCCGTTTAAATGATGTGCAGCAAAAAGCCCGGGTAGCAGAGTTAGAAGCGGTACTGAGTGAGCAAAAACGTCAACTGGACCGCTTAAAGAATCTGGCAACAACCCAGGCTACGGCACAATCTCTTCTTGACGAGCAACAAACCCGGGTGAACAGCACCCTGGCCCAGCTTGATACCGCCCGTAAGCAGTTACAGGATATGACCATCCGCGCCCCCTTTACCGGCCACCTCGGTTTACGTCAGGTTAGCCGGGGCGCCTATATTAATGCTGGCACCGTGATTACCACACTGGATGATATGCAGCAGCTGCGGGTTCAGTTTAGTATTGCCGAGCGTTATCTGGCTGAGGTAGCAGTGGGTATGCCCGTTACGGTAACTAACATCGCTTATGGCAATATTCCGTTTAAAGGAACGGTTTCGGCGATTGATACCCGCCTTGATCCGGTAACCCGCTCGGTGACAGTACACGGCATCATCGAAAACGAAAGTTTAAAACTGCGGCCCGGTATGCTGCTAAATGTCCGCTTGCAATTGGAAAACCGTGAGGTAGTGCAGGTATCAGAAAAAGCCCTGGTGCCGCAGCAAAACCGCCAATATGTATTTGTGGTTGACGCCGATAATAGGGTAACGCAAAAAGAAGTCGAAATTGGTCAACGTATTCCGGGCTGGGTGGAAGTGGTTACCGGTCTGGATGTCGGCGACGAAATTATTGTTGAGGGTGTGCAAAAAGTGCGTACCGGCGTGACCATCAGTAAAGTTGGGAGCTGAGTATGTGGTTATCTGATACCTCAGTAAAACGCCCGGTCTTTGCGACCGTTGTCAACCTGCTGCTGGTGATCTTTGGTATTGTTTGCTTCAGCATGTTGCCGCTGCGCGAATACCCGGATATCGACTCGCCAATCGTCAGTATTAATACCAACTATCCTGGGGCTTCGGCCGAGATTGTCGAAACCAAAATTACCCAAATGCTGGAAGACCGCATCAGCGGGGTAGAAGGCATTAAAAGTATCAACTCCAGCAGCCGCAACGGCCGCTCCAGCATCACCATCGAGTTTAATGTCGAGCGCGATATCGATGCAGCAGCGAATGATGTGCGTGAGCGGGTGTCCCGCGCCTTAAATAACCTGCCGGATCAGGCCGATCCGCCGGAAGTATTCAAGGCGAATGCCGATGAAGATACTATCGCCTGGTTCCTGCTTAACAGCGACAATATGACTACGCTGGAACTTACCGACTACGCCAACCGTTATATCGCTGAGCGTTTTTCAGTGGTCGATGGTGTAGCCCGTTTACAATTCGGCGGCGCCCGGGATTATGCGATGCGGATCTGGCTGGACCGTGATGCCATGGCGGCTCGCGGTGTTACCGTGCAGGACGTAGAAGCCGTATTACGCGCAGAAAACGTGGAGTTACCAGCGGGTAATATTAAATCTTTTGAGCGGGACTTTACGGTGCGGGTGGAACGTTCGTTCCGCAGCCAACAGGATTTTGAGCGCTTGGTGGTTAAACGCGGTGCCAACAACTACTTAGTGCGCTTATCTGAAATTGCCGATGTGATGCTGGCGGCAGAGGATGAAGAAGGCGAATTCCGTAGCGACGGGAAAAACATTCTCGGTATCGGTATTATCAAGCAATCTAAGGCCAATACGCTGGAGGTAGTGCGTAACGCCCGCGCTGAAATGGAGCGGATTAAAGCCAATCTGCCACCAGGCCTGACTATTGAACCTGGCTATGACTCTTCGGTCTTTATCGCCGAATCGATTAAAGAGGTTTATAACACCCTGGGGATTGCTATGTGCATGGTGATCCTGGTGATCTTCCTGTTTTTAGGGAATATTCGGGCAACTTTTATTCCAGCAATTACCGTACCCGTGGCTTTAGTGGCAGCAGTTACTGTGCTGTTTGCGCTCGATTTTTCGATTAACCTGCTTACCTTATTGGCCATGGTACTGGCTATCGGCCTGGTGGTCGATGACTCCATAGTGGTACTGGAAAATATTTACCGGCGGATTGAGCAAGGTGAAGCTCCGCTGCTGGCTGCTTATCGCGGTGCCCGCGAAGTGGGTTTTGCGGTTGTCGCGACCACGCTGGTATTAATCTCCGTCTTTGTCCCGCTGGTTTTTATGCAAGGCCAGCTTGGTAAACTGTTCACCGAGTTTGCCCTGGCGGTAGCAGCTGCTGTTGCGTTCTCCAGCGTGGTTGCCCTAACGCTATCGCCGATGCTCTGTTCGAAACTACTCACCCACCGCAAACGGGAGAGTAAGTTAGGCACCTGGTTACATCAGGCCTTTGCCAAACTGGAAGAGGCTTACAAAAGACAGTTGGCGGTTGTCTGTAACACCCGCTGGCCGGTTGTGATCGTTGTTGTACTGTGTTTTCTCGGCAGTTATCAGGTTTTCCGTTTACTGCCCAGCGAACTGGCACCACAGGAAGATCGCGGCACCTTCTTTGTGATGATGAGCCCGGCCGAAGGCGCCAGTTATGCCAGTAACAGCAGAAACATGCGGCTGATTGAAGATATTCTCACCCCTTACTATCAGGATGGCCAGCTGACCCGCATGTTAATCCGGGTGCCGGGCTGGGGTAATAGCGGCGGTATTGCTATCGTAGGTACCGAAAACTGGTATAACGGTAAACGCCGTACTCAGGATCTGGTGACAGAAATCGGCGGTAAGATTAATGAATTACCAGACGTCCGTGCTTTTACCTTTATGCGTGGCGGCCTGGGTGGTGGCGGCGGTGGTAACAGACCGATCCAGTTCGTTATTCAAGGCAATACCTATGCTGAGTTAGCGCAATGGCGGGATATTATCCTGACCAAGGCAGCAGAAAATCCAAACTTACTGATGCTGGACCATGACTATAAAGAAACCGTGCCACAGGTACTGATCGATATCAATATCGACCGGGCCGGTGATCTCGGTATCTCTGTCGGCGCCATCGGCCGCGCGCTGGAAGCCATGCTCGGTGGCCGGCGGGTTACGACTTTCCTTGACCGCGGCCGTGAATATGATGTGATTATTGAAGGTCTGGACGACGATTTCCGGGCACCCAGTAAAATCAGTAATGTTTATATTCGTTCTGATAACAGCGGTGAGCTGATTCCACTGGATAACCTGGTGACCTTACGCGAGGAAGCAACAGCGTCCAGTTTAAACCGCTATAACCGGATGCGAGCCATTACCATTACCGGTGGTTTGGCGCCGGGTTACAGCCTGGGTGAAGCCCTGGAATATCTGAACAATATCGTGCGTACCGAAATTGATGCACCGGTTGGTATCGATTATAAAGGGGAATCACTGCTATTCCAGGAAAGTGGTAAATCGACAGCGCTGGTGTTTATTCTGGCACTGGTCATTACCTATCTGGTACTGGCCGCGCAGTTTGAGAGCTTTATCCACCCGCTGGTCATTATGATTACCGTGCCATTGGGGCTGATTGGCGCCCTGTCCGGACTCTATTTCTCTGGCATGACGTTGAACATTTACAGTCAGATTGGCATGGTGATGTTGATTGGCCTGGTCGCGAAAAACGGTATCTTGATTGTCGAGTTCGCTAACCAGCTACGGGATGCCGGTATTGCCTTTGAAGAGGCGGTAAAACGCGCGGCGGCACAACGCTTACGCCCTATTGTGATGACCGCTTTTACCACTGTCATGAGTAGCCTGCCATTAGTACTGGCAACCGGACCTGGTTCCGAGAGCCGGATGGTGATCGGTATGGTGATCCTGTCAGGTGTGGCCTTTGCAACCTTACTCACTATTTATGTGGTGCCGGTAATGTATATCGCACTGGCCCGTAACACCGGTTCGCCACAGGCGCTTAGCCGAGAGTTAGCACGCCTTGAGCAGGAAAACCCGAACGAACACGCACACGATGAGGTGGTGCCTGTGGAGCCAAACAAGCCATAAGCGACACCCGTTCGTGTTAACACCCTAATGAAAAACGGAGGCCGCAGCCTCCGTTTTCATTATCTCCTGCCAAAACAGCTAAACGTAACGATGCTATTGCGTTGTCATCAGCCAGCATCTAAAAAGCTAATACCTTGCCATCCCAGTTAACTAATAAGCCAGTCTCTGCCTCACTAACAGCGCGAATCGTCGCCAGTAAATAGCCGGCTGTATCGGCGGGCGTTTTTAGTTGCCCTGCCGGCAAATTTTGCTGAAAAGGTGCCGACAGCGGGCTATCCGTCGTACCGGGGTGCAAACTAAATAACACCGCGCTTTTGTTAAAGCGGCCTAATTCAATACTGCTGCATTTTACCAGCATATTCAGTGCCGCTTTTGCCATCCGGTAACTGTACCAGCCACCGAGGCGGTTATCACTGATACTGCCCACTTTAGCACTCAGCACCGCCACTTTAATACCAGGCTGTTTCTGCAGCCAAGGCAGTAGCGCTTGCAGATAAAATGCCACGCTAAATAAGTTCACTTCCAGGCTTTGCTGCAAGCTTTGCCGGGTTAGCTGCTTCAGGCTTTTTTCCGGCAGCATACCGGCACCATGCAACCAGCCCTGACAGAGCACTACGGCCGTCACGCCCTGACTAAACACCTGCTGCAACACCGCGGTTAGTTCCGGTGACACCTCAGCGCCATTATCGGCAGGTGTGGCTGACTGATACCAGCTAAGTTGCGGCTGTGGCGCAGGCGCGGCCTGCCGACTGATTGCTGAGACCCGGTGTCCCTCAGCCAGTAATTGTTGAATTAAGCCCTGCGCGATGCCGCCGGCGGCACCAATGATTAACCAATGTTCAGCCATAGGTAAGTTGCTCCGCAATGTCGATACCACTTAACCAGGCATTCTCTACCCGGCCACCTTTAGTCCAGTCACCAGCCAGCCATAAGCCCTGGCTTAATGCCTGTGTTGCTGTGGCCTGACTGGCGGGATTAATTTGTGCGTAGCGCCAGCGATGGCAAAGTATCGATTTGCTGCTGATATCAGCTGATAAAATCTGGGCTAGACAGGTCACAGCGCTTTGCTGCCAGAAGCTATCGTCTTGCTCCAGATGCTGCTGACTAAATGCCGGCGTAAAATGCACTAACCAGCTTTCACTGTGCATGCGCCCTGGCTTGCTGTTTTGCCGGCTCAGCCAACTCACCGGCAAGGCTGGATCTTTAACAAAGATGCCGCCGGCCGGCACGCCACTTGGTGCCACCAGTTCAATATTCACCGCCCAGCAGGGGATCAGGCTGGCAGTCGGCAAGGATGCCGCCAGCTCTGCTGGCAGCATAGCCGCCGCCTGGGCCGGAGGAATACTTAACACCACCGCTGAAAACGGGCCAAGTTGCCGCGCCTGGCTATCAGTAAGCCACCAGCCCGCTGCGTCGTATTGTAGCTTGGTCAATTGCCACTGGTACTGTACGTTAAGCCCCATTGCCAGCTGTTTTACTGGGCTGTGCATCGCCGGCACGCCAATAAACCGGTATTGCGAGTCTGGAGATGGCTGTAACTTACCCTGCTGATATTGCCAGACGGGTGCTAACCAGGGGGCAACCACGCCTTGCTGCTGCCAGTGTTGCACCTGTTTGATAAAACGTGGCTCCCGGGCAGTAAAATATTGCGCGCCCAAATCCAGATACCCATGCGTCGTGCGCTTACTGGTCATGCGCCCTCCCGGGCCGCGCGCCTTATCAAACACCTCCACCACCATGCCAAGCTCTGTCAGCCGCTTGGCACAGGCCAAGCCCGCTATCCCTGCCCCTACTACTGCAACCTTCATTCTTTACTCACTTATGTTAATCTGGCTTGCTGCAGCTTACGTTTAACCTGCAACAGACGATCAGGAGAACATCATGACCGAACAACTTGCCACCTTCGGCGCCGGCTGCTTTTGGTGCCTGGAAGCCGCGTTAAATGAAACGGCTGGCGTAACCGAAGCATTAAGCGGCTATATGGGCGGTCATACCGCTAACCCCGATTATCAGAGTGTCTGTAGCGGCCAAACGGGGCATGCTGAAGTGGTGCAGGTTCGGTTTGATCCCGCTCTGATTAGTTTTGCAGAGCTTTGTCAGATCTTCTTTGCCTTACATGATCCGACGCAACTTAACCGTCAGGGTAATGATATTGGCAGCCAGTACCGCTCGGTTATTTTTTATCATGATCAGCAACAGCGGCAGCAAGCGCAAAGCTTTATCGCGGAATTAAGCCGGGCACAGGTTTTTAGTGATAGCATCGTCACTGAATTAAGCCCTGCCAGTCAGTTTTATCCGGCCGAAGCCTATCATCAGGGCTATTACCGGCAGCACCCGACTCAGGGCTATTGCCATTGGATCATTACGCCTAAGATGCAGCAATTCCGGCAGCAATTTAAAGCGCGGTTAAAATAAACGGCGAGCCGCCTGCGCCGCCCGCCGTTTATCAAATTAGCCAACATCCTGCCTTGCCGCTTTAAAAAGCGCGGTAATTCAGGTTTAAACCAAAGGTCAGGCCGGCGGTGTTGTAACCATCGCTGCTTTGATAATTTTTATCCAGCAGGTTATCGATATTCGCCCGCACCGTGAGTTTTGAACTCAGCGGATAAGCTGCGCCCAGCCCCCACAGCGTATAACCACCAAGATAACTACGACTGGCGTAGGGCCCCTGAAAACTCTCACTCTGGTAACTGGCACTTAGGTAAGTGCTAAGCTGCCGCCATTGGTATTCCAAACGCCAATTGAGGTTATGCTTTGGCCGTCTCGGTAGTGGCTCGCTGGTGAGCTGATTCTCCGTGTCCAAAAAGGTATAGGCAAACTGTTGCCGTAACTGGGCTAAGGTCACATCCACCTGCAGCTCGGCACCGGTGATCCGCGCCTGACTAATATTCTCCGGCAAATAGGTCGCCAGGTTAAACTGGATCAGATCGCTGACATCGCGGGCAAACCAGGCCAGTTGCACACTGCCATTATCAGTGTAGTAACTTAACGCCAGCTCATCGGCGATGGCCCGTTCCGGTGCCAACTCCGGGTTGGCACTACCCGGATAATACAGATCATTAAAGGTTGGCGCTTTAAAAGCTGCCCCGCGGCTGGCGCGAACTAGCCAGCCATCAGCAAACTGATAGCCTGCCGCCACTTGCCAGGTATTATTACCGCCATAACGCTGGTTTAGATCGCGTCTGGCCGAGCCTTCCAGCAGCCAGCCAGCCTGTTGCCAGTTCAAACCGCTAAATAATGCCCGGTTGATGCGGCTCTGCTCCAGATACGGCACAGCAGAACGGTCGACCTGTTCAGCATACCAATTGACGCCGCCGTGCCACTGTAGCTGCTCAGTCAGACTCAGCGAGCTCTGATAACTAAACTCATCCCGTTCAGTAATAAAAGGGCTGCGCGAAGCCGGGCCATAGCTGGTATCCTGATCGTAAATACGGCTCAGCTGCGCCTGCTGTTGCCAGCGCGCGCCATCATGCTGCCACCCCAGACGGTAACTGCGCTGCAGTACGGCACTCTGATCTTCAGTGCCCCAACCGGTATCAAATTCGGTGTTACCACTATTGATATCGGCTTGCGCCTGTAGGGTGCCAAAGGATGTTTGATAAGTGGCCGCAAACTTAGCAAAACGCTGCTGATAGCCATCGCGATCCGGATCTAAATCTTCTCGTACGTTAAAACCATCAGCGCGGCTATAGCCCAGAGATGCATTAAGTTGCAGCCGGTCTTGCTGCCAACCGGTACTCAAATCAGCCCCCGCCTGGCCATAACTACCAAGATTAGCATTAAGCTCAGCACCGGCACTTTGCCGGGTAGTAATAGCGATAACGCCGGCTAACGCATCCGCACCATACCAGGCGGCGCGTGGTCCGCGGATTACCTCAATCCGCTCGACCAGTTCAAGCGGCACCAGTGCCAGCGCTTTATAGCCATTGGTAGCCGCCCCGGCGCGAATACCATCGATCAACACCAGCGTATGACCGGTGTTACCGCCACGTAAATAAAGGCCACTATTCTGGCCACGACCACCGTCCCGGGAAAGTTGAACGCCCGGTAGTTGCGCTAACAAAGCGGGGAGATCGCGGGCCTGCCGTGCTTGAATATCTGCTAGCTCCAGCACCGTAACACTGGCTAGGACTTCACTTTCCGACATAGGCGTATGGCTGGCATAGACACTGATCCGTTCTACCGGCTCTGTCGCTACCGCCATAGCAGACGATGCAAGCATTAAGCTTGCCCAACTGAATTTAAACATAGTCACTCCACACAGTGCCCACCGCACTGTGAATCAGGTTAGGGGAATTTTCAGGCCGGTCTCCGGGCTTGTTACCTGGTAGCACAGGGCTACCGTCTATTTCGCCTTCCCATCTGAGCGCCTGTAGTAAGCGACTTATGACAGTGGCATCTGAAATAAACACAGTAAGTTACCGTTGCGGGGGCAGCTCTGGTGTTACACCAGATTCCCGTTTAACCTTGCCTGGCTGGCAAAGCACCTGAAAACAAAACGGCTTTTACCCTAAGATAAAAGCCGTGGCAGTTTACGCTTCTGCGCCAGATTGTCAACAGACATCTGGAAGTCTAGTTAATCGCGAAAATTAGTAAATTGAAACGCCTGTTCCAGCTCGGCGCCGCGTACCAGCGCAATCACTTCTTGCAAATCATCGCGTTTTTTACCGGTCACCCGGACTTGCTCGCCCTGAATAGACGCCTGCACCTTGGCTTTGCTGTCTTTAATCAGCTTTACCAACTTTTTCGCCATTTCAGTTTCAATACCTTGCAGCAGATTTAACGCCTTACTACAGGTCTTGCCGGAGAAACTGACACTGCCCTCTTTAAAGGAGCGGATATCAATGCCGCGCTTTACCGCCTTGGTCAGGAAAATCTCGACCATTTGTTGTAACTGGAATTCTGCTTCAGCCGTTAGCGTGACGATTTTATCCTTCAACGCAAACTCGGCGGTAATACCACGAAAATCAAAGCGGGTTTGCAGTTCCCGGTTGGCGTTATCAACGGCATTCAGCACTTCTTGCTGATCCACTTCTGAGACAATATCAAAGGACGGCATCTTGTTCTCCTATAAGCTGTTTGCTGGTGATTATACCCAGAAAACTGCTACAATCCGAGCGACTTTCGCGGAGGTTGTATCGTGCCCCAAGCTTTTTATCGTGTACTGTGCTGGTTTGTCTTACTGTTATCGACCTTCGGTTTTCTGGCAGAACTTAGTGGTCATCGCATTGGCGTCGGTGTTGCTAACCTCGACAAGCTGGCGCATTTTCTGATCTTCCTTGTACTCAGCTGGTTGTTTTTTAAAGGTTTCCGGCCGGTTTTCTGGAAGTTACTGCTGTTTTTAGGCATTTATGGCGCCCTGATTGAGGTGGTGCAGGAATACTTTACCCGCCGCCACGGTGACGTCTGGGACTGGGTAGCCGATATGGCCGGCGTCCTGACCTTCTATCTTGGCCGTAAACTCTGGCATTTATGGCGTCCGCGCAACCGCAGTGCAGCATAGTTGGCCAGGGCGCCATCGGCTTACTGGCAGCTAGCCGACTCCAACTGGCTGGTTGGGCGGTTGATCTGTGGTTGCGTCAGCCAAACCCGCTTCGGATCGATTTTCAGCCATTACAAGGTCCTGGCCAAAGCTTAAACTTTGCTGCCTGCCAGCGACCGGCAGAGCTGTTGTTTATTCCGGTTAAAGCCTATGCCGCTTTACCGTGTTTACAACAGCTGCAGCCACTTCTGCAGCCCGGCACTCAAATCGTGATTAGCCATAATGGCATGCCGGATCTGGCAACTTTACAACGTCATGTTACTGTCAATCAGGGTTTATGGTTTCTCAGCACCAGTCAGGCAGCAATGCGCACCGCCACAGGTGTCAGGCATACCGGTGCCGGTAGCAGTGTGCTGGCAGCGCTAAATGACACTGCCCTGAGCAGCCAGCCCAAGGTCGAACCCTGGCTGAATACGGCGCTTGGGCCACTGACCATCACCGCAGATATTCAACCGGCACTCTGGCGCAAACTGGCTATCAATGCCGCTATTAATCCCCTTACCGCTATTCATGGCATTAACAATGGCGCTTTGGCGGCGGCGGAATTCCAGGCTCAGCTCGAAGCGATAGTCAGCGAAGTCTGTTTGGTGGCCGCAGCCGAGGGCATGCACCTGCCACTTGCAGAGACGCTGCAGCAGGTGCAGCAAGTGATAGCAGCCACCGCCGCGAATTACTCATCCATGTTACAGGACGTCAGAGTAGGCCGGCGCACTGAGCTGGCAGCGATCACTGGCTACATAGTCAACACGGCAGCACGGCATGGTTTAGCCGTGCCGGCAAATCAGGCGTTGTGGCAAGCGCTGGCAAGCACCGCTTAGGGGCGATAAACTGCCACATTCTGATAGCCCTGCTCCTGGAGCAGTAGCGCTTGCAAACGGCTCATCACGCCGCGATCGCAATAGCAGTAATACTGCTTGCTCTGATCCAATTGTGGGAACTGCGTTGCCAGTCGGAAGAACGGGATTTCCAAAACCTGATGACTGTGCAGCTGTAAAGGTCGGCTCTCGGTTTCATCCGGGGCGCGAATATCCAGCACGACCGCATCCACCGGCAGCACCTCTTCAACCGCTACCGTACGGGCCTGTTGCTCGGCCTGATATTCTACGGTGCGGATATCCAGCACCTTAGCCTCCTGAACGACACGCTGCAGAATAGTACTGTCAAAGGCGGCTTCGGTGGCTTCAACTTCTGCCAGTACCGCATTCACCGTCGGGCTTTTGGAAATCACGCCACAGTATTCCGGCATAGTGCGGGCCAGCTCTTCCACGCCAATGTGCTTCGCCAGGTCGATAATCTCCTGCTTATCCTGATAAATCAGTGGCCGCAGGATCAAGGTATCGGTTACCCGATCAATTACCGCCAGATTAGCAATGGTCTGACTGGCAACCTGGCCAATACTCTCACCCGTCACCAGTGCTTTGATACCTAAATCTGCTGCTACCTGACTGGCCGCCCGCATCATCATCCGTTTTAACACTACGCCCATCAGACCAGATTCGACTTTCTCCAGAATCTCCGTCACCACAGGCGCGAAATCAACACTGACAAATTTTACCCGGTGCGACAGGCTGTATTTTTGCCACAGATAGAAGGCCATTTCCCGCACCCCGGCTTCATGCGCCGCACCACCCAGGTTAAAAAACAGGTAGTGGGTACGTAACCCCTTGCGGATCATCAGATAGCTGGCAACCGCCGAATCATAACCACCGGAGATCAGTGATAGCACGTCAGACTGTGATGGCAGCGGAAAGCCGCCCATACCAGCAAAGCTCTCGGTGACCAGCAGAAATTTATCCTGCTTAATTTCGAGCTTGATGGTCAGATCCGGCTTTTTTAACTGCACGCGGGCACTGGCCACGCGCTGATTCAGCCCGCCACCAATATAACGCTCCGCCTCCAGCGAGCTAAAACTGTGACTGCCCTGCCGCCGCACCCGGATACAAAAACTTTTGCCGGCCAGTTGCGGCTCATAGACAGCGGTAACCTGCTCAAACATGTCATGCAGATCGGAAAAACTGCGGGTTTGCATTTGTGAGAAACTGACAATGCCGGGAATACAGCTTAAACGCTCTATCATTTGGCTGCGCAGTTCAGGTTCAACCCTGCTGCTACGCACTGTCAGGTGATCAAAGTTATTTAATACCTCAACCTGCTCATCCAACTGTTTGAGGATCGTTTTCAGATTCCGTTCCAGCAGTAAGGTTTGGCGTTTGCGGACAGACTTACTTTTGATCGAGATTTCCGGATGCAGTTTGATGATAAATTCAAGCATGATTGACAGTCAGTAGCAAAAAAGGCGCGCATTATAGCGGAAAAGCCGGCAAACCGCTAACTCGCGGTCTGCCGTAACAGAACATGTTTAGCCGGGATTACTGATTGGCTCCAAACTGACGGGTTCCGACTCTTTGGGTTTGCCTTGCATAATCGCAATTTCTACACGGCGATTACGCCGCCGGTTCAATTCGCTGTCATTGGGGACCAGTGGCCGGGTATCAGCATGCCCCACTACCATCAAACGATTACGATCAAAACCAGGTGCCCTAACCAGTTCAGATGCAACCGATACTGCCCGCTTCGCCGACAGATCCCAGTTATTTAAATGCAGCTCATCAGCCACCTGAAAATCATCGGTATGACCGCTGACAGTAATCTCCCCCGGAATATCGACCAACATCCGGCCAATCTGTTGCACAATCGGCCGAAACCGCGGCTGTAAGAACGACGAGCCTGACGGGAAAGCGCCGTTCTCGCGAATACGGATAATAATCTGTTGTCCCAGCGATTCTAACTCGATAGCACCATCAACAATTTGTTGCTCTAACTCTTCCGCCAGCTTTTTAACCGTCTCATTGACTCTTTCCTGCGCCGCCTCTGCCAGCGCTTCGGCGACTTCCTGCTCCTCGGCATTTAACGCTGACTGACCACCGGTTTGATCTTCGCGTTGTTCTTGCCGACCACCGGCGGAGTCTTCCTCACCGGCCTGAAACTCGATCACCTGTTGTGTCATTTCCATGGTTTGTTGCTGGATGGTTTCAATTGGCGTCGGATCGGGTCGCCCCGGCCGGAATTCCATGGCAATCACACTGGTGCCTTTTGGAATATCGTCCACTTCAATTTTATTCTGTACGCCAAAGGCAAACTTCATCGAGCCGGCAATCTGCTTAAATTTCAGTACGTCCATCTCAGAAAACGCCAGCAACAACACAAAAAAGCACATCAACAGCGACATCAGATCGGCAAAAGTTGCCAGATAGGCAGGTGCCCCCGGTGGTGGACATTTGCATTCTTCTGGCATGTCACTCATGCGGCTTCTCCGGCAACTTCGCGTTTACCCTGCGCCAGATAATTACGCAAAATACCCTCGATCACTTTCGGGTTCTGGCCATCCTGAATGCCTAATACTGCATCCAGAATCAACATATTATTCAGTTTTTCCTGCTGGTTACGGATGGCTAATTTGTCCGCAATCGGAATCGCAATGACGTTAGCAATAAAGGCACCATACAGGGTGGTTAACAGGGCTACCGCCATCGCCGGGCCTATTGCTTTGGGGTCGTCCATATTGGATAACATCGCAACCAGACCGATCAGGGTGCCGATCATCCCCATTGCCGGCGCCACATCACCTAAACTTTTAAATATCGCGATAGCACTTTCGTGACGTTTTTCGGTTAAGGATATATCTTTTTGCAAAGTGGCGCGTACCACATCGGCATCATGGCCATCGACCAGCATATTGATGCCTTTTTGCATAAAGGCATTAGGAATATCCGCCTCTTCCAAAGCCAAAAAACCGCCTTTGCGGGCCGAGTCGCCCAGCTGCACCGCTTTTTCAATCAGTTCTTCCGGCGCCTCAATTTTAAACATAAAGGCTTTAGCTGCCGCCTTACCTGCACCCAGGAATCCAGCTAATGTAAACTTCGACAGCACCACAAAAACCGAACCACCAAGCACAATCAGTACTGAAACCAGGTCGCCAAACATTCCGGGATCGCCGGCACTGCCGATAATCATCGCCATCACGATAAAACCGATGGCTCCTACCATTCCGATTAGCGTCGCTAAATCCACTTCTCACTCCTTAATCGTCAGACACCTTGTGGGCTGCAACAGGTTGCTATTTGCTTATATTATCTTAGGCAACGTACAGTTATCGACCTATGTTAACGAACATTAAGCAATAAATCGTCAGAAAATACCAATTTAGTCGTTTCCAAGTATCGCAGCATTGACCATAATAGCCTGCTACGATAAGGTTGCGCACAGTTTTTGGGGAGTGGCATGAGTAAAAAAAACGCAGATTCGTTACAGTTCGAGCAGTCCATGCAGGAGCTGGAGCAAATTGTGCAACAGCTGGAGCAAGGTGAGCTGACACTGGAGCAAGCGCTGAGCCAATTCGAGCGTGGTATTGCGCTGGTTAAACACAGCCAACTGCAATTACAAAGTGCCGAACAAAAAGTGCAAATCCTGTTGCAACAACAGCAACAAGAACAACTGACTGCATTTACCCCGCAGGCGGGAGACTAACTTGATCCCTGCCAGTTTACCAAGGTTTCAGCAACGTCTGGAACAGCAACTTCAGCAATTAATGCAACAGGGCCTGCCGGACACTGCGGTGTTGGAACCAGCGATGTCGTACAGTTTATTACTGGGTGGCAAACGCATTCGCCCTTATCTGGTCTATGTTACCGGGCAACTGTTGGGTGCCCGCCTGGAAGATTTAGATGCCCCGGCGATGGCCATTGAAGCCTTGCATACCTATTCGTTGATTCATGATGATTTACCGGCGATGGATGATGACGATTTACGCCGCGGTAAAGCGACCTGCCACAAAGCCTTTAACGAAGCCACAGCCATTCTGGCCGGTGATGCTTTACAGGCTCTGGCATTCGAGATACTGAGCCAGCATCCCTATCAGCAGGTCAGCAGTGCATGCCAGATCAAAATGGTGCACGCCTTAGCCCGAGCAGCCGGTGCTGCCGGCATGTGTGCCGGCCAGGCGATTGATCTGGCTCAGACCAATCAGCAAATCGATTTACACCGGTTAGAGCAGATGCATCGCCTGAAAACCGGTGCCCTGATTGAATGTAGCGTTAAAATGGCCTATTACTGCAGTCCGTGTCAGGATCCGCAGGTGTTAGCAGCATTATTAACCTATGCCAGTGCGCTGGGTCTGGCCTTTCAGGTGCAGGATGATATTCTGGATATTGAGAGCGATACCGCAACCCTGGGTAAGCCGCAGGGCTCAGATTTAAAAGCGAATAAATCAACCTATCCGGCCTTGTTAGGTCTGGAAGGTGCCAGGCAAAAAGCCGGGCAACTGTACCAGGACGCCCTGGCAGCACTGGATACCGTGCCGGGTGACACCAGTGAATTACGGGCCTTTGCCCACTATATAATCGCCAGAACGTTTTAACCAAGGCATGTGGTAGACAAGCTATGCATATTGATATGACGGATTATCCGCTGTTGGACAAAGCAAACCTGCCGGAGCAACTCAGACAGTTGCCGCAGGAGCAATTACCACAGCTAAGTCAGGAACTGCGGCAGTTTTTATTAAAAACGGTCAGTCAGAGCAGTGGCCATTTTGCCTCCGGCCTGGGTACAGTCGAACTCACCGTGGCTTTACATTATGTCTATAATACGCCCTTCGACCGGCTGATTTGGGATGTAGGCCATCAGGCCTACCCACACAAAATATTGACTGGCCGCCGCGATCGCATGCATACCATCCGCCAGAAAGATGGCTTGCATCCGTTTCCGTACCGCGAAGAAAGTGAGTACGATGTGCTGTCAGTCGGCCACTCCAGTACTTCCATTAGCGCTGCCCTCGGCATGGCAATTGCTGCCCGGCAAGCGAAAAGTCAGCGTAAAGTAGTCGCAGTCATTGGTGATGGTGCCATCACTGCCGGCATGGCATTTGAAGCGCTGAATCATGCCGGTGAAGTTAAACCGGACATGCTGGTAATTCTCAACGACAACGAGATGTCTATTTCTGAGAATGTTGGCGCCCTGAATCAGTATTTCGCCCGGATTTTATCCGGCAGTTTTTACACCAGCCTGCGCGAAGGCGGTAAGAAAATCCTGCGTGGTGTGCCGCCATTACACGAGCTGGCTAGTCGCGCCGAAGAGCACTTTAAGGGCATGGTCACGCCAGGCACCTTCTTTGAAGAGCTGGGATTTAACTATATCGGCCCTATTGATGGCCATGATGTGCTGGGGCTGGTGGATACTATCCGTAATATGCGGTCATTAAAAGGGCCGCAACTGCTGCATATCGTTACCAAAAAAGGTAAAGGTTATGCCCCGGCTGAAGCCGATCCCATTGGTTATCATGCGGTCTCGAAATTTGACCCGGCGCAACACAAGCAGCCGGAGAAAAAAGCCGGCAAACCCAGCTTTTCGAATATATTCGGGCAATGGATTTGCGATATGGCAGAGCAGGATGAGCGGCTGCAAGGTATTACGCCGGCGATGCGCGAAGGCTCGGATCTGGTGGCCTTCTCCAAACGTTTTCCAAAGCGCTACTTTGATGTCGCGATAGCCGAACAACATGCCGTCACTCTGGCTGCTGGTCTGGCGATTGAAGGCTTAAAGCCGGTGGTGGCGATTTACTCCAGTTTTTTACAACGCGGCTATGACCAACTCATCCATGATGTGGCCCTGCAAAACTTAGATGTGCTGTTTGCGATTGACCGTGCCGGTATCGTGGGTGCCGACGGTCCAACCCACCAGGGTGCCTTTGATATCAGTTTTATGCGCTGTATTCCGAATCTGGTGGTGATGGTGCCATCCGACGAAAACGAATGCCGCCAGATGCTATATACCGGCTATCAGTATCCGGGGCCTGCTGCTGTGCGCTACCCGCGCGGCAGTGGTACTGGCGTCACAGCTAGCGAGCAAATGGAGCTATTAGCTATCGGCAAAGCCCGGTTAGTGCGTCAGGGTAAGCAACTGGCAATCCTGGCTTTTGGCCCGCTGCTGGCGGCCTGTCAGAGTGTAGCGGAAGCGCTGGATGCTACCCTGGTGGATATGCGTTTTGTCAAACCTCTGGATGCTGCGCTGTTACACCAGCTGATGGCTGAGCATCAGGCCATCCTGACGGTGGAAGACAATGCCATTATGGGCGGTGCCGGCTCTGCGGTTAATGAATTTCTGCTGGCACAGCAGTATGCTGGCAAGGTGGTTAACCTTGGCTTACCGGATGAATTTATAAAACAGGGCACCCAACAGGAAATCTATAGTGAACTGGGGCTCGATAGCGCTGGTATTTTGCAACAGGCCTCGGCTTTACTGAGCAAAATCTAACCAGTACACATCAATAAGCTCTTACTCTCAGGCTCCACCCGGGGCCTGCTATTCCTGTTGTAACCAGATTAAGCCTTCAGCCTGCAGCCTTAACACCTGCCGCTCTAGATCAGTGCTCTCTTCAAACTCAAAGGCATCAACCTGCCCGGCAAATTGCAGACTGGCGACCCCTGGTGTGGCATTTTGCAGTAGCTGACTGGCGGACAGACTGGCCAGTTGCAACGACACTTCCCACCCCAATAGCTGCCCGCCCAATAGCGGCAAAGGATAAAGCGCATAACCGCCATAGACTTTTAGGCGCTGCTGACTGTTGCCTTCACTTAATGTTAAAGCCGACAGCTGCTCAGCCAGTTTTTTACCGTAGGCGCCCACCTGAGACAGCGGAATATCCCGGAACACCACGACAAATTGCCAGTTATCCAGTCGTACAACATAATCCGAGCCGCGGGTCTCACGACTCAGTACTGCGCTAAAATGCTGCAACAGGCTATCGGTAATCCCCTTGCCGTGCTGTTGTACCAGCGGTGCCAAAGCTTCGGGTTGCAACACCAATAGCGCGATACTCTTACCCTGGGCTTGCAGTGAGGCCAGATTACGCTGGAAGTGCTCAATGTCTTTCGGCAATTGCTCGTGTAAGAACCGGCTATTGCGTAATCCGGTTTGACTATCGCGATGAGTCAGTTGCTGCAACTCTTCATTAAGCTCGTTTAAACGCTGATTGGAGTTTTCTAACTCCTGTGTCCGCTGTCGCACCAAACGCTCGAGCTGCTCCTGTTTTAACAGCGCATTCTGCCGGTACAGCCAAAACAAACCGTACAAGGAGCTGATAATCAATACCAGCCATAATAAGCGATATAGCAGCGTTTCATCAAAATGGCGCGGGATCACCAGTTGCAGTTGTGCTTGCACCGCTTCCTGCCAGCTCTGATGTCGGTATTTGGCCTGTACCACGAAGTCAAAGCTACCGGGTGGTAAATTGGTATAAACCGCTTCCCGCCGCTCGGCAGCGCTGTACCATTCTTCATCAAAGCCCTGCAGCTGATAGCGAAACTCCAGACTTTCCGGCCGGCTAAACTCCAAAGCCGTATAACTGATGGTCAGATTACGCTCATATTGCTCCAACACTAAGCGACGCTCAGTTGCTGTTAACGGATATAAACGCGGAGTTTGGACCTGTTTTACCCGTAACTGAATATCAGGCAAGGCCGTACCTTGTGGTTGTTCAGGTACTGCTACCACGCCTTTTAAAGTTGGATACCAGAGCTGTTGTTGCCAATAGGCCACTTTAGCCTGACCGGCACCATTACAGCATCGACTGGAGAGTGAGCCCATCTGACGATCAAAAGGCGATAGCACCTCTTCGATACGATACCCCTCTTGTGGCAACTGATTTAGGCTGGCACGTTCGAGGCGGAAGATGCCTTTGTGCGTACTGATCCAGATCCAACCGCTTTGTTGATGGAAGTAAAAACTGACCGCAGGTCCGTGTAACAAGCCATTACCGCTGTGTAGCTGCTGCCAGCTCTGCCCTGGCTGCAAAATAAAAATACCGTCATCCAGGGTACTGACCAGTATCGTTTGATCGGGGAGCAACAGTATCGCCATAATATAGGCATTATAGAGCGCAGTACCCGAGCCGAGCCGGGTTAAACGTTGTTGTTGCCAGCGATACAAACCGCGGCTGGTACCCACCAATAACTGCTGTTCACTCTCATCCAGCGCCGTAATTTGCCGCGATTCCAGCTCCGCGTTTTCACTCCAATACTCCAGCTTGGTTGCGGTTGCGAAATACAAGCCCTTTAAAGCCCCCAGCCAAACGCCACCGGCTCTGGCGCCCTGGATCACTCTGACGGCCTGCCCCTGCAGCTCCGGAAATAATGGTTGTAAACTACCCTTTTCGAGTGTTAGCTGAAATAAACCTCGCTCTAAGCCAAGCCACAACGTTGTAGGCTCAGGCCAATACATCGCGTGCACCGTTTGTCCTTGCAACTGTTCTGCCACCAGGATTTGCTGGTAATCACCGTCTTTACTCAGCACGCCTAACTCGGTCTGCGCTGCCAGTAGCAGTTGCCCCTGTGGTGTCAGCGCCAAGCTGCGGATCACCGGATCCGGAGCCGGTTGCAAGCGCCGGATTTGGGTCAGGCCGGCACGATAGATACCATCGCTAAAACTGGTTAACCAAAGTTGCTGATTCTGATCCTGATACAGCGCACTAAACCAGGGATAATTCCCTAACTCCTGCACGGTCACAGTTTGCCAGTCTTGTTGCTGAAACCGGTAAAATAATTTCCGATAGGCCGAAAGCCACATAGCGCCGTTGCTATCCTGTAACACCTGGTATACCGGAACCTTACTGTTATCCGGCAATGCCTCAGCCACTACGCCTGCAGCAGTGAGTCGGTAAAGACCAGGCTCCGCAGCTAACATCACGCCGCCACTAGTCCAACTGACGTCATACACCGGTGTCTGACGCAACTCCGGCGGCAATTCAAATTGCTGCCAGCTACCATCGGCATCACGTTGATAGAGGCTTTCTGCCGCCACCACCCACACCTGCTGCTGATGGCGGGTTAATTGACTGACAACGGTTTTAACCTGCTCAATCCTTTGTAATTGCCCCTGCTGCACCTGAAACAATTGGTCTGCAGCCACCCAGACTTCACCCGGAGCCATTTCGATCAAGGAGGTAACTTCATTAAATAACGGCAAGCGCTCAAAGCTCAGCTCTTGCGGTTGTAGCACCGATAAGCCGGCTTTGGTACCGATCCAAATCCGCCCGTCACTGTCGGTTAATAACTGTGTGATAGCATTGCTGGCAAGGTGGGGGTGAGTTTCAGTGGTAAAGACTTCAAATTGTTGGCCATCGAAACGATGCAAACCATAGAGGGTTCCGAACCACAGATAGCCTTGCTGATCCTGGGTCACTGCCCGCACCGAGTTACTGGCCAGACCATCAGCACTGGTCCAGTGTTTGATATCGTAGTCAAAGACTGAGGGAGTTGCAGCCTGTAGCGGCAGTAGCCACAACAGCATCAAAATACTGCAGAACAGTCGCATGACTCCCTCCCTAGAATAGATTTACCCTTACAACCAATTGAGCTGCACTAACAGCTGTAAAATCAGCAGCGCCGGCAATGCAGCGAGCAGATCGTCCAGCATAATGCCAACACCACCATGCACCCGCTGATCAAACCAACGGATCGGCCAGGGTTTGACAATATCAAAGAAGCGGAATAATACAAAGCCCACTAACAGACTGCTAACAGAAATTGGCACCATTAACATCGTCAGCATAAAGCCGATAATCTCATCCCAGACAATAGCACCGTGGTCATGCTCACCGGCATCCGCCGCGGCTTTGCCACAAATATAGCAACCCAGAGCGGTGCCAAATAGCAAAAACAGCCCGTACCACAGGCTGCCTAACTGACTGAATAATATGATTAGAGGCACCGCCGTTAAGGTACCAAAGGTACCCGGTGCTTTTGGTGCTAAACCACTGCCAAAGCCGAGGGCTAAGAAATGCTGCCATTTAGACAGCTGAAATTTAGTTTTCTGCATCAGAAATGAACAAAGCCGGTATGTTGATAACTAATAGCCTGTTCACCGGCTTTTAATTCCAGTTTGCCACTGGCGCCGGTAATGCGGCCGATACAGGTAACAGGTACGCCATAAGGGCTTAACAGTACATCCAGGGCACCACGGCGGCTCTCCGGCACCGTGAACAGCAACTCATAGTCTTCACCACCGGATAAGGCCAACTGTAAGGCTTCGGCTTGATCGCAACTGTCTTTTAACGCTTGCGACATCGGAATGCGATTGACATCAATAAAGGCGCCAACACCGGACCGGCGCAAAATATGCGGTAAATCACCGGCCAGACCATCAGAGATATCCATTGCACTACTCGCCAGATTGCGCAGCGCCTGTCCCAAAGCCACCCGGGCTGAAGGGTAATGAAACCGCTGCAGCAGGTAGCCCTGATGTTTCTTACTGACCTGATGCTGACCTTGCACCAACTTTAAACCGAGCGCGGCATCGCCCAAAGTGCCGGTAACATAGATATAATCACCGACCTTGGCTCCGCTGCGGGTAATGGCTTTACCATGCGGCACCAACCCCTTGGCAATCATGGTCAGACTAAGTGGTCCGCGGGTAGTATCACCACCAATCAACTGGCAGTGATAATAGTCGGCAGTTTCATGTAAACCGGCAGCAAATTCCGCCAGCCAGTCTTCGTTAACTTCCGGTAACGTAAGGGCTAGCGACAACCAGGCAGGTTCCGCGCCCATCGCTGCTAAATCACTGACGTTAACCGCCACCAGCTTATGACCGAGGGCTCTGGGATCCACATCGGCAAAGAAATGGGTGCCACAGACCATAGTATCGGTGGTGATCACCAGATCATAGCCATCCCGCACCCGCAGTACAGCACCGTCGTCACCGATCCCCAGTTGGGTATCAGCGCGTTTTGCCCCGGCCTGACTAAAGTACCGGGCAATTAAATCAAATTCACCCATACAGATTAAAAAGCCGACTTACGTCGGCCTCCATAAAGCAGGTTATGCTGGTCGTAATACCCGGACGGCTTTGTCCAGGATACCATTGACGAATTTGTGGCTGTCATCCGCGGCGAAGGCCTTGGCCAATTCAATTGCCTCATTAATGACAACTTTATAAGGCACATCCAGGCGATATTTCAGCTCATAAGCCGATACCCGTAACACCGCTTTCTCGACCAGATCGATATCTTCAAACGGCCGTTCCAGAAAAGGTTTAATGGCTTCATCGAGCTTACTGTGATGTAACACCACGCCACGCAGAATATCCTGGAAGTAAGGCACATCCAGATGTTTGACATTGTTTTCCAGCAACAGCTGCTGTTCAATATCGGCAATTGGATTCTGACTGACTTGCCAGCTGTAGATACCTTGTACCGCTAACGAGCGGGACTGACGACGCACATTTGGTTTCATGCCGGTTTCCTGTTACAGCTGCTCAAGCACATTAATCATTTCCAGTGCCGACATCGCTGCTTCACCGCCTTTATTGCCTGCCTTGGTACCGGCACGCTCGATCGCCTGCTCGATACTGTCGACCGTCAGCACGCCAAATGCAACCGGCAGGTCAAACTGCATCGCGACCTGAGCGATACCTTTGACACATTCGCCGGATACATATTCAAAGTGCGGCGTGCCACCGCGGATCACCGCGCCCAGCGCAACGATAGCGTCATATTTTTTGCTGGCAGCAACCCGCTGCACCGCTAATGGCAGTTCGAAGGCACCGGGAATGCGTACCACGGTAATATCTTCAGCGGCGATATTGCCGACACGCTGTAAAGTATCTACGGCGCCGCTAAGCAAACTTTCGACGATAAAACTGTTAAAGCGCGCGACCACGATCGCGATCTTTTTACCTGTTGCAGCATAGCCTGCTTCAATCACCTGCATTGCCAGTCCTTACTTGTTAACTGCCACTAAAATCAGCCGCGCATAATAGCATAGTTTGCGACATTCTGGCAGAGGCTTATTCAGAAACGTAATCCACCACTTCCAGGCCAAAACCCGACAGCGCATGATACTTTTTCGGTTGGCTTAACAGCCGCATTTTCCGCACACCAAGGCTGGCCAGAATTTGCGAACCAACGCCAACATTACGGGAGGTACCTTTCCAGGGCGCCGAGCGGGGTTTTTCACCTTTATCTTCAGCCTGGAAATTCTGCACCATTTGCACCAGCTCGTCAGTCGACTCGTGCTTACCCAGTAGCACCAGCACCCCGCCCTCATCAGCAATACGCTGCATGGCGGTATGCAATGGGAAACTCAGGTTAGCGCCACGGTTGCTCAGTAATAAATCACTGAAGGTGTTATGTAAATGAACCCGCACCAAGGTTGGTTGTTCTGGCTGGATTTCCCCTTTCACCAGCGCAAAGTGCAGCTGATTATCGATAGTATCTTTAAAAGTCACCAGTTCAAACTCACCCATCTCCGTTGGCAGCTGGCAGGTTGCCACCTTTTCGATGGTGGTTTCATTCAGATTACGGTATTCAATCAGATCGGCAATGGTGCCAATCTTAATATTATGTTGCTTGGCAAAAACTTCCAGATCCGGGCGCCGCGCCATAGTACCGTCATCATTCAGGATCTCGACAATCACGGCGGCCGGCTCCAGGCCAGCCAGGCGCGCCAGATCACAGCCGGCTTCGGTATGACCGGCCCGCACCAGTACACCGCCGTCCTGCGCCATTAACGGAAAAATATGGCCGGGCTGCACGATATCTGCCGGACTGGCATCACGTGCAACCGCCGCTTTCACAGTGCGGGCGCGGTCTGCCGCCGAAATACCGGTGGTAACGCCCTCGGCAGCTTCAATCGATACGGTAAAATTGGTCGAGAACGGCGATTTATTGGCATCAACCATTAACGCCAGATTAAGCTGCTTGCAGCGCTTTTTGGTCAGGGTTAAACAAATCAGACCGCGGCCATATTTGGCCATAAAGTTAATCGCTTCCGGCGTGACATATTCAGCCGCCATCACCAGATCGCCTTCATTTTCACGATCTTCATCGTCCATCAGGATCACCATCTTGCCCTGACGGATATCTTCAATAATTTCAGCGGGGGTATTCAGTTGCATAACTAACCTTCTTATAAAAAGCCGCGCTGCGCCAGCAACGCCAAATCAACACCGCCCTTAGGCGCCGCAACCGGTGTGGTTAACAGCCGCTGGATATAGCGGGCTAACAGATCCACCTCTATATGCACCCGACTGCCTTTTTGCAAGGTCAGTAAGGTAGTTTGTGCTGCCGTATGCGGCACTATGGTTAAGCGAAAACGGTCAGTCAGTACTTCATTTACGGTCAGACTAATGCCATCGATAGTCACCGAGCCCTTGTGGGCAATAAAGGGCGCCAGTTCTGCCGGCAGCGCAAACCACAGTTGCCAGGCACGGGCGCTTTGTTCCATGGCCAGCAAAGACGTCACCCCATCGACATGACCACTTACCAGGTGCCCGCCGAGACGCCCGGTTGCCAGCAGTGCCTTTTCCAGATTCAGCAACTGCCCGACCTTATATTCACCAAAGCGGGTCAGGGCTAAGGTTTCAGCCGACAAGTCGGCACTAAAAGACTGGGCACCCAGCGCAGTGACCGTCAAACAGACACCATTCGTCGCGATACTATCGCCCAATTTGACGTCGCTAAAATCCAGACTACTGCTCTGGATGGTGACACTGAGATCACCGCCCCTGGGGCTAAGCCGGCTCAGGGTGCCGGTGGCTTCAATAATACCGGTAAACATCTTATTCCTCGCTCAGGCGGGCGCGCAGGCGCAGGTCCGGCCCCAGACTAATAACCTCATTAAACGCCAGTTTTGGCGTCTGCGCCAGTTGCTGAAAATCACCCAGTACCGCCAATGGCCGGCCTTGTTCGCCCAGCAGCAGCGGGGCCTGATACAGCAGTAATTCATCGACTAAGCCAGCTTTTAGCAAACTGCCCGCTAATATCGCGCCGGCTTCCGTCCACAGACTATTAATCTGTCGCGCTGCGAGTCGTGTTAGCAGCTGAACCAGGTCCAACTGACCGTCAGCGCTTAACGCCAGCGGCAATTGTTCCACTGTGACCTTTGTCTCGGCTAACTTACGCGGCGCGGCGTCAGCGGCATAACACAGCAGCACCGGACCGCCTTCATTAAACAGCGGCTCGCTGCCGGTTAACCGCTGCTGCCGGTCCAGAATCACCCGCAGTGGCTGGCGTAAACTGCCATCGGCAAGCGGCCGGATTAGCTCTGCGCCAGCAGCGCTACTTTGCCGTACCGTTAAGCGCGCCGCATCGGCGAGCACGGTACTGGCAGTGGATAAAATCGCGCTAACCTGCGCCCGCCATAGCTGCACGTCAGCACGTGCGGCGTCGCTTGTTAGCCATTGACTCTGGCCATTCGCCAGGGCGGTACGCCCATCCAAACTGGCCGCCAGTTTCAGATACAGATAAGGCCGCTGCCGCTCCATCCGGCTTAAGAAGCCCGGATTAAGCGCTCTGGCTTCCTCTGTTAATAAACCGTACGCAACGCTAATGCCAGCTTGTTGCAGTATGGCAACGCCCTTACCAGCGACCAGCGGATTCGGATCCAGCATTGCAATCACCACCCGGGAGACACCGGCTTTTACCAGCGCTTCCGCACAAGGTGGCGTGCGACCATAGTGGGCACAGGGCTCCAGCGTCACGTAACAGGTCGAACCCCGGGCGGCGCTACCGGCTTGTTGTAAGGCAAAGACTTCAGCATGCGGGCCGCCGGCTTGCTGATGAAAGCCTTCGCCGAGCACCTGGCCATCTTTAACCACCAGCGCCCCGACATTGGGGTTGGGATCAGTGGTAAAGAGGCCCTGTGCTGCCAGCGCCAGCGCGCGGCGCATAAAAGCATGATCGGCCTGACTAAAACTCACCTTATTGCTCTCCGAGGCGGGCAATTTCTTCACCAAATTCGCGAATATCCTTAAAGGAGCGGTACACCGAGGCAAAGCGCACATAAGCAACTTTATCAACTTTCACCAGCTCATCCATTATCAGATTCCCCAGCAAATTACTGGCGACTTCACGTTCACCGGTGGCCCGCAGCTGGGATTTAATTTTATTAATCAGTTGCTCAATTTGTTCGGTCGCCACCGGCCGCTTTTCCAGCGAGCGTAATAAACCGCTGCGTAACTTATCTTCATTAAAGGGTTCGCGGGAGCCGTCACGTTTAATAATTCGTGGCATCACCAACTCTGCCGCTTCAAAGGTAGTAAAGCGTTCGTGGCACGCCAGGCACTCGCGACGACGGCGTACCTGATGACCATCGGCGACCAGACGCGAGTCAATGACCTTGGTATCATCGGCATTACAAAAGGGACAATACATACTGACCTTTTACCCCCTAGCTAACTGTTCAGGACAAGGCGCTAACAGCCTGTTTAGCCGGCGCTTTGCATAAAAGAATGGCCGCATTAGCGGCCATCACAGCATAGCACGAGTTATGCCTTAGGCATAAACCGGGAAGCGGCCACAGACTTCAGCTACCTGGGCGCGTACCTTGGCAATTACCGCCTCGTCACCACGGCTATCCAGCACATCACAAATCAGGTTAGCAACCAAACGTGCTTCGGCTTCTTTAAAACCACGACGGGTAATAGCCGGGGTACCGATGCGCAGACCGCTGGTAACAAATGGCGAACGCGGGTCGTTCGGTACTGAGTTCTTGTTTACCGTAATATGCGCCTGCCCTAACCAGGCATCGGCATCTTTACCGGTGATATCTTTATCAATCAGATCCATCAGGAACAGATGGTTCTCGGTACCACCGGATACAATCTTATAGCCACGGCTGATCATCTCAGTACACATGGCTTTAGCGTTCACCAGCACCTGCTGTTGATAAACTTTAAATTCCGGCTGCAGCGCTTCTTTAAAGGCTACCGCTTTCGCCGCGATCACATGCATTAACGGGCCACCCTGTCCGCCCGGGAACACCGCTGAGTTCAGTTTCTTCTCAATGGCTTCGTTCTTACGGGCTAGGATCAGACCGCCACGAGGGCCGGCCAGGGTTTTATGGGTGGTGGTGGTCACCACATCGGCGATAGGCACCGGGTTTGGATACAGACCTGCCGCCACCAGACCGGCAACGTGCGCCATATCCACCATCAGGTAGGCACCGACTTTATCCGCAATCTCACGGAAGCGCTGCCAGTCAACAATACCTGAGTATGCCGAGAAGCCGGCAATAATCAGCTTCGGCTTGTGCTCTAAGGCCAGCGCTTCAGCCTGATCATAATCAATCACACCCGTTTCAGGATGCAGACCGTACTGTACCGCATGATACAGCTTACCCGAGGCGCTTACTGTGGCACCGTGAGTCAGGTGACCGCCATGGGCCAGACTCATACCCAGAATAGTATCGCCGGCATTTAACAAGGCCAGGAATACCGCTGAGTTCGCCTGTGAACCTGAGTGCGGTTGCACGTTGGCGTAGTCGGCACCAAATAATTCTTTCGCGCGGGCAATGGCTAAATCTTCCGCGATATCCACATACTCACAGCCGCCGTAGTAACGTTTGTGCGGATAGCCTTCAGCATATTTATTGGTTAATTGTGAACCTTGCGCCTGCAGCACCCGGGGGCTGGCATAGTTTTCTGACGCGATCAGCTCAATGTGAGCCTCCTGCCGCTCAGTTTCCTGAACCATGGATTGCCATAATTCCGGATCAAAATCCGCAATATTCATATCACGCTTTAACATGCTTTCTCCTGGGCGCGGCTATCACGCTTAACGTTAACGACAGTTTGAAAAACTGGCGGCTATTCTACCCTGAAATAAAAATTGTTGCACCGAAAAAACAGCCGTCCAGACTTCTGCAAAACAAAATATGCCACCCGCGCCGTTTTTACCAGGCTAAAAATGTGCAGCAAAGTTGCCAAAGCCGCAGTCATCAGCTACATTACTGGTTATTCATACAGCACCTTGATTAGCGATGACTTCGACGCGGAAAATTATTCATCTGGATATGGACTGCTTCTTCGCCGCCGTGGAGATGCGCGATAATCCGCGGCTGCGTGATATTCCGCTCGCCATCGGCAGTGACGGTAAACGGGGTGTCGTCGCCACCTGTAATTATCCGGCGCGGGCCTTTGGTGTGCGCTCCGCGATGTCCAGTCATGAGGCATTAAAGCGTTGCCCGCAGCTGACTTTTGTCCGCGGCAATATGGATAAATATCAGGCAGTCAGTAGGCAGATCCGCCAGATCTTTTTGCGCTACACACCGTTAGTCGAACCCCTATCTCTCGATGAAGCCTATCTTGATGTCAGTGCTAGCCCACATTTTGCCGGCAGCGCCACGTTGATTGCTGAAGATATCCGCCGTAGCGTGTTCGCGGAAACCGGTCTGACCGTCTCCGCCGGGGTGGCACCAAATAAATTTCTGGCGAAAATTGCCAGTGATGAAAATAAGCCGGATGGGCTCTTTGTGTTAACGCCGGCTAAGGTAGCCGACTTTGTCGCCGCGCTGCCGCTACGCAAAATTCCCGGCGTCGGCCCTAAGGCAGCGGAGAAGCTGGCCAGGCTGGGACTACAATTTTGCCGCGATATTGTACCGCCGGGTGGTGAAGTGCCGCTGCCGTTACTAAGCGCTCTACTCAAAGAGTTTGGCAGTCAAACCGCCAGTTTGTTAGAGCGCTGTCAGGGTATCGATCTGCGCGAGGTGCAACCGAGCCGGGAGCGCAAATCGGTCGCGGTGGAGCGGACCCTGGCCAGCGATTTACACCAGCTAACTGACGCCCAGCAGATGCTGCAACAGTTATTGCCGGATTTACAACGCCGGCTCGAGCAAAGCGGCAAGGCGCATTTACTGGCTAAAATCGGCGTGAAATTAAAGTTTAGTGATTTTCGGCTGACCACAGTCGAGACGCAAAGCCAGCATCTGGACCCGGTATTACTAAACGAGCTGTTAACACAGGCCTGGCAAAGACGCGCGGATCAGGGTATTCGCCTGTTGGGATTGCAATTGGGCTTTAAAACACAGTGCGAAGAGCAGTTAAGCCTGCCATTTGAGGTGGCGCTAACCCATCCTAATGAATTTAATTATAGTGCGGCCTGTCTGCCTGGTTAAGCCAGCGGGTTTGAATCACGGCAGCAGTGCCAACTAAGCCGGCAATAAAGTCGGCAATCGAGTAGGAGGCGGGATC
>NZ_LCWL01000069.1:0-4324 GCF_001441695.1 Alishewanella sp. WH16-1
ATTTCTGCTATTGGCACAAAGCAGAAGTATCAATTACATTACTAAATTCTTTGAATAGCTCATACTACTATCATCTTAGTGGTAGATTGAGTTTAAGGCATGAGCGGCAGACTTAACGTAATTGACGATCCCGGCGTAAGAGAACTGTGTGAAGGGCTACAGATACAGCTGTTTTCTGATAGCCAGATATTTAGCAGGTTTATTCGAGCAACCAATCAGGTCAGTATTGTCAGGCAGAGAGATGCCGTCCGTAGAATGGACAATGCTATTTGGTGGCTGTTACTTGAACCATCGGTTTCGTGGCTATCAGACTCCACCTGCAATCCGAAAAACATTACAGCTTAATCGATATTTCTCTAACCCGCGATAATAAATTAACACCACCTCGCTTGGAAGATGCTTAAATATACCCATTCGGGAAATCTCAACAATCCTTAAATGAATTTCTACGCCTATCCTCTTCCTTTTGGCTTTGTTCAAAAAGCCAAGGCTTATGAACAATATAGAACGGTATTGATAAACCTTCCAAATTACTAACCAAAACTCGATAAGATGTATCAGCAATGTAACCTTCAGGCATCTCAAATTTTGTTATTTTTTCTGCATCTCGAAAAGATAAATAATAAAACCTTTCGTTACTGTATGAACGAGTACTTATTACTAAAACATGATTATTAAAATTGAAAACCTCACTACCCAGGGAAAGTTCTTTAGTGCTTAGATCCAAAACTAATTTTTTCGGCTTAACCACCCATCTAAACAAGTAGAAAATACCCAAAACAAAAATACCTGATATAATTATCGTAGCATATGGCAAAGCCGCTTCAAATCTGGGAGATAAACCTGAGCTGTCGTTGTTTAGGTTTATAAAATACAACAAAATAAAACCACAAAGAATCTCAGGACAACATTTAAGCCAGATTATAAATTTTTTTCTAAAAACCACTTTCATAATTTATCTCACGGCATGATAAGCGCTGAAAAATCAACGCTTTACATTAAACATAGATGATCTAATTAGCAAAAAGCTCAGATTTTATAGCTATGTCATAACCATTCAGACCTTCTCGAACAATTCTTTTTCCTTTAGCATTTACATAATCAACACTATAAGTAAACTTATAATTAGTTATGTTGCCACGCAATCTGGGCTTCCCCTAAAACACTAGACACTCCTTAGGTTAGAATATAACTATAGGAGGGCAGCATGTCCAAGCAACGTTTTACACCAGAATTCAAAGCTGAAGCAATCAAACAAATCAACGAGCGTGGTTATTCCGTTAAAGATGTCTCAGAGCGTTTAGGCGTGTCAGATAACAGCCTGTATAACTGGCTGAAACAGCACAAGCAAGCCACTAATCCAGATCCAGTAGTGGCACAGCAATAAGATTTAGCTGCTGAAAATGCCAAGCTCAAGGCTGCTTTAAAACGGGCTGCAGAAGAACGCGATATCCTAAAAAAGGCCGCCGCATACTTTGCCAAGCAGTTCAGTTAAGGTATGCCTTTATCCGCGACAACCAGAACTGCCATCCGGTGCGGTTGATGTGCGCGACACTGCGCGTGCATCACTGTGGTTACTATCAGTGGCTGAAGCAGCCCGAATCAAACCGGGCGCGTGAAAACCAGCGTTTGACAGCACTGATTAAAGAATCATGGCTTGAAAGCGGTGGTATTTATGGTAGCCCACGTATTCACGTTGATTTACGTGAAGCAGGCTAAACCTGCTCAGAAAGCCGTGTTGCCTGTTTGATGAATCTGGCTGGCCTTAAAGCCATTCGTGGTTATAAAGCTCCACGCTATCGGGCAGGGAAACCTGCTGTCCCGGCAAAGAATCAATCACAGCGTGAATTTACGTATGACGAGCCGAATAAAGCCTGGGTGACTGACATCACGTATATCAGAACCTACGAGGGCTTTTTGTATCTAGCCGTTGTGCTAGGCCTGTACTCACGCCGGGGCATTGGCTGGTCGATGAAAGCTACACTAGCCAAAGAAATTGTGTTGGATGCGCTGTTAATGGCGGTGCGGCGCAGAAAACCGAAACAGTCGGTCATAATCCATTCTGACCAAGGCTCGCAGTTTAGCAGCGATGAATGGAAACGCTTCCTGGATACGCACAGACTCTCAGCCAGCATGTATCAACACATCCTGATAGGCCGTCGAGCGATATTGTACACCGCGGTCTGAGTGCACTATCAGGCCAGGCTTTGGTTGCCTTCGGGTCAGTGCCATTTTCAGCGCCTGTGTAATCAGCCGCTCGGTCATGCTGGTGTCCAACGACCATCCCACGATAGCTCTGGAGTATAAATCCATCACCGTAGCAAGGTATAACCATTTATCTTTCAGCCAGATATAGGTGATATCTGTTGTCCAGCGCTCATTCGGCTTCTCTGCGTCAAACCGCCGTTTCAGTATATTGTCGGCCACATTGGTCATCGCTTCGGTGCGGGGACTGTAGCGAAACGCTTTGCCATTTCTTGCCCGGATACCTCTGGCTTTGAGGATATTGGCCACCGTGTTCAGGCAACAGCTTACCCCCAACGCATTGAGCTCTTTAGCCAGCCTGGGAGCACCATAGCGCGCTTTGTAACGGGCGTAGCTATCAAGTACTTGCTGCTCAAGCCGCTCCCGTTTGACGTTGCTCTGGCTTGGTTTACGGCCGCGCCAGCGGTAAAAGCCAGAGGAGGAGACTTCCAACACCCGGCACATCAACCTGACCGTATACTGCCCTACGTATTCGCTTATCAGGGCGTACTTTACTCCCGCTGCTTGGCAAAGTAGGCAGCTGCCTTCTTTAAGAATTCATTTTCCTTTTTCAGCGTATCCAGCTCACGCTTCAACTGCCGGATTTTTTCGCTTTCGTCCTTGGAATAATCCACGCCATTGAGGCTGTTAAACTGTTTATCTGACAAGCGGTTAAACTGGGCTCGCCAGTTGTAAATCTGATTCGGATGAATGCCCAACTCCTGAGCAACGGATGTCGCTGTTTTATCAGGTAAATCAGCCAATCTTACGGCTTCACGGCGAAACTCTTCTGAGTACGCCTGGGTTTTATGTCTGGCCATCGAGCACCTCACTGTCAGGTACGATACCTAACTATAGAAGGTGTCTACTGATCATGGGTAACTCGGTCCTATAACGCTTATTCGACGGAAAGATTCGTATTAAAATAAAGCTCTTTCAGCTTTCGTAAGCCGGTATTTGCATTTGCTGAAAATACTGATTAATCCGTCTACCAAGAGGTGGTGATGCCATGATGAGTACAGGATACTTTTACAGTGACAAAACGTCTGCTTTTGGTACATAGAAGAAATTCTGATTTTTACTCACCTACAGCTATAGGAAGTAGATCACGCGGATCAATCTTGATATAGGCCGCGATCTTGAAAAGCATCTCAACAGTGATATTCACTTCACCGCGCTCTATCCGACCAATATAGCTTCGATCAATATTTGCGTTTAGAGCAAGGTTATCCTGGCTCAAGCCAATCTCAACTCTTCTCTTGCGAATGTTCTCACCTAATTGCTTTGCCAGATCAGCCATTGTGCGCTCTCAAAATTGGGAGCAGACACTATGGTAAATAGAGGATTAACCTGCCACGGATCATAATCCTCATTAGCAAGTTTTAATATTTAGATCAATCAGATCATGAGCTTAGCGTCAACTAGCTCAAGTCGCATTAAAGTTTTCAGGTTTCGGAACGATAACTAAGACAAATGAGGATTATAGTCCTCAATTCGTGATTGTAAGGCAGAAAATGCCTATATCTAACCTATTTCATGGATAGCCTATGTCATTGTTTGTTAATACGAACATCTCTTCATTAGCCGCGCAAAGGTCGATTAGTAACCTCTCTACGCCGCTAAGCCAAACTTTCCAGAGATTGGCTTCGGGCTATCGTATTAATTCTGCTGCTGATGATGCTGCTGGCCTGCAAATCTCTAACAGACTAACCAGTCAGATTAACGGTATTAATCAGGGGATCAGAAATGCTAATGACGGTATATCATTATCCCAGGTAGCTGAAGGCGCGTTAGATGAGATGACAACGGCTATTCAACGTATGCGGACTCTGGTTATTCAGTCTCGAAGCGGAATAAACAGTCAGGAGGATCGAACAGCCATTCAAAATGAAGTTAAACAAATCAATAAAGAGATAACTAGAATTGCCGAAACTACTAGCTTCGCAGGGATCCCGCTTCTTGACGGCCGACTAAATAGAGACTTCCTAGTTGGTGCCAATGCCGGTGAGAATATAAATGTTAATCTTGAGCGTGATGAGGGTTGGACCGCTGAAGGGCTGGTAATCATCCCTAAAAATAA
>NZ_LCWL01000126.1:0-4191 GCF_001441695.1 Alishewanella sp. WH16-1
CGCCATGCCCGGCGCACGCAAAAAAATGCCGGCTTAGCCGGCAGTAAGTTTTGTTGTAATATCGGCAAGTAACTGCTGCCAGGCGTGACTCAGGGCTGACACCATGGCCGGATAACCGTCAGCCTCTAATGCTACCTGATAGCTAAACGGCTGGTTAATTTCCGTCTGTTGTTGTGCTAATCGATAGCGGCCACTTAGCATCGCCTGACCGGAGGGATCGGCATGAAAACGGTCAATCTCAAGCCATAACTGTCGCTGCGCCTGAGCCTGCACACTGCGTAATGGCTGAGCCGGCAGCGCCTGCAGCAAATGCTGTTGTAACTGCCGTTGCAACTGCTGCTCAAGTGCATCAGCCCATAAATGCTGACGGGTAATGACATACTCTACCTCGGACTGCTGCATCACCAGCCCTGTGCCATTCAGATAGGCGGCAACCCGGATCGGGGCGACATAGAGTGCCGGCAAGCTGGTGTTCTCTGCTGTAGGTGTCGCCGGCACAGCTAACTGATAATAGTAGACTGCAGTTGGCTTGCTGCTACAGGCAACCAACGTCAGTAAACTTAAACTGATGATAAACGCTTTCATGGCTTGGCTTTCCTTGGTTGGGGGTCGGCTTGTTCACTGGCATTAATCAGTAACGCATTGCTTTGCTGATTTAGCATTTTCAGCACCGGTTGCAGTTCGCGCAGCGTTTGCTCCAGCACCTGCAGATTGCTACCGGCCCGTTCGTAAGCCACTGACCCCGGGCTCACGCCTGCCAGAGCCCGCTGCAGTTCAGTCAGGCTTTGCTGTAAATTCGCCGGTAACTGCTGTAGCTCAGGCTGAGCCAAAAAGGCCTGCAAGCTCGCCAGTAACTGTTCGCTGCTGCCAAGCAATTGCTCGGTAGCCGCCAGTGTGTGTTGACCTTGCGTTAAGAACTCTTCCAACTGCAAATTATTGATTTTATCCAGTGCCAACAACACCTTTTGCTCGATATTGCTTAAACCGCTGCGCGCCGAAGGTAAACTGGGGTACCCCGCTTGCTGACTTAATGTCAGTTGCTCCTGATACTGCTGCTGTTGTTTCAGATCGGCCAGTAATTCACTATTAATATCCAAATCGACATAGAGCGCGCCGGTAAGCAGATTGCCGGTTTTTAACATTGCATGTAAACCCCGGCTGACCGCCTGCTCTAACTCTACTCCCAACTGCTGTAAGGTCAGGTTTTCATACAAGCGCCCGGCCTCGATCCGGATCAGTACCGGCACGCCTTGATTCAACGACACTTCAAAGGGTCTTTCCATCGCAAAAAAGAACGGCACGCTGGCAACAGTGCCGACCCGCACTCCCCGATATTCAACCGGGGCACCCGCTTTCAAACCACGGACCGACTCATCGAAAAACACGATATACTCAACAAACTGGCTATACATCCCTTCCTGAATACTTTGCCGATCCGGGAACAGCTGGAACTCGCTACCGTTAGCGGCCGGATTACCCGCCGGCCAACCATCCATTAAATCAAAGCTCACACCACCACTGAGTAAGGTAGCGGCGGAGCCGACATCTACCGATAACCCCTCGGCTGATAAGTCGAATGAAACGCCACTGCTAATCCAAAACCGGATGTTTTCCGTGACCAGTGCATCATAGGGCTGACGGATATACAGCTGATAGCGGGTGCGCCGCTCCGCCAATTCAAACTGACTGCTTTCAACAGTACCGACTTCATAACCGCGATACAGCACCGGATCACCTACCGCCAGCGTGCTTGGGTCACTGGTTTGCAGGGTTACCCGGATCCCAGGCGCATCGGCTGGTGCAACCGGCGGCGTATTTAACAGCGGATGCGTTAGTACCACACGGGGAGAATCGCCGGGCTGTAATTCAATATAGGCACCTGACAACAAGGTATTCAGACCAGTAACCCCACCGCGACCGATTTGCGGCTTCACTACCCAAAACTGCGAACCTTCGTTTAGCAACGGCGTAACATTAGGTTTCATCCGCGCTTTAATCATAACTTGCTTCAAATCGGTACTGAGCTCAACAGAAACCACCTGACCAACATCGACACTGCGATTTTTAATCTGCGTTTTGCCCGCGACAATCCCCTCAGCATCTTCGGCAATCAGTAACAACATTGCCCCCTGTTGCTGCTGATGGTTATATAGCATCCACAAGCCAATCAATACCGCGGCGATAGGTACCACCCAAATCGGTGACCACTGCCGGATCGGTTTTACTTTTGCAGTATTTTGCGTTTCGGTCACACCTGCTCTCCTGTTTGCGATGGCTGGTCCCACAGCAATCGCGGATCAAAACTGATGGCTGCCAGCATGGTAATAATGACCACTGCAGCAAATACTAAGGCGCCAACGCCCGGATAAACACTCATTAACAGGCCAAAACGCACCAGTGCCGCCAGGATCGCCACGACCAGCACATCGACCATCGACCAACGGCCAACCCAATCTACCAGCAGGTAAATTTTGGTGGTCAGCTTGCTACGCACCTCTACCGGCGCCATCACCAGATAACAAAGCCAGAACATAATCAGAATTTTCGCAATCGGTACCACCACGCTCGCCAGTAGAATAACCAGCGCCACCGGATACTCACCATCCTGCCACATTAAAATAAAGCCACTGATAATAGTGGAATCCGTAACATTGCCAAAGGAGACGGTGCGCATAATCGGCAGCAAATTGGCTGGAATATACAGAATGGCCGCTGTCACTAATAACGCCAGTGTTCTTTGCAGGCTGGCTGGTATCCGCGGATAGACTTTGGTTTGACAGCGCGGGCAATGCGCCTGCGCCAGTGGTACTATCGCTGTGCAACAAGGGCAAAGTTTTAACTGTTGCGACAAACCGGTTTTACCGGCTGCAGCCGTTACCGGCACAGCAGGCGCCACGGCTAACCGCGACCACATTTCGTGGCGGTCAATCACCTGAAAGGTGCGCAGGTGCAATAAACAGAAGATGCAAAATGCCCAGAAACTTAACCCCAGTGAAATATCGGCATTAGCGACCAGTTTGACAAAGCTAATCAGCAACCCCATCAAAAAGATATCGACCATACTCCAGGGCTTGAGCATAAAGAGTACCCGCGCCACCCAGATCCGCGCCGGTAGCCGGTACAGCATACCCAGTTTCAAATAAATAACCGCCGCCATGCAGAAGGCTGGCACAGCCTGAATAAATAACCAGACCAGAATGGCCAGGCTTTGATGGTATTCGGTAAAGAGTACAGCGGAGGTGTCAAAGAAATGCATTTCACTGCGATTACCGGCCACGCCCATACTGATAAACGGGAACAGGTTGGCCAGCAGTAGCATAAAGAGCGCTGAACCGGCATAGAGTACAGGCCGCAGAATGGGCTGCACCTGGCGCACGTCCAGTTGATGGTCACAGCGTTGGCAATGTGCCTCTTCCCCCTCCTGCAGCTCAGGTAACCATTGCAATAAGTCACAATGCCGGCATAGCACCAGTTCGTGCTGTTGCTCTGTTGCAGCTAAGGTATCGACACCGCTGATGGTCAGGCTTTGGCTGAAAGACACGGGGTTTCCGGGTTAGAAAGTCGCGCTAAGTAATGCATTTATAGCATATTTCAGCAGAGCGGAGGAATAGGTGGTGATGTTGAAGCTAATCTTAGTACGTACCCTTAAGTTGCAGCTCGGTTTTGGTAGTTTTAGGTTTACAGACTATGCATACCTACTCGTCTTATATTTGCGGTTATCTGGGATCTTTTTCATGACGCCTCACTAATGTTTTTGAGCCCGTGGCTGCGGTAGAATTTTCGTAACAGCAGCAGGGATGCTGCGGAGGCTGAAAGGGCACAGGGATGTGATCCTTGAAGCCGGTGGAGAAAATTACTACCCTGCTAAGGGCGTTGCCCCAATCTCTACGCTACTGATGCTTATCGTTACGCAGGTTCTAGCTCGGTGCATCCGGCGGCAAGCACACCGTACAACTTTGACGGGACACGCTGTGAATACATCCCTGTGCGGTTACAAACTTCATCCTGAAGTTTGCCCTACGGGCCAGCTAAAGCTGTTCAAATTTGCTCCCGGCAAATTTGTGTCATTTTTCATCCCTGAAAAATACATTCCCTTACAAAGTGCACGGAATGCTTACCACCTCGTTTTATATCTGCTGTGTTCTAAGATGTTTTTCGTGACGCCTAACAGATGCTATTTAAGCCCTTGGC
>NZ_LCWL01000066.1:0-4041 GCF_001441695.1 Alishewanella sp. WH16-1
TAAAAATGGGATGATTACCAAGGCATGCTCGACTGGCTATTCATTCTGCCCATACCATAGCGTTATTCGTATTGGAGACTTGGGATGAAAGAAAGAGCCAAAAGTAATGCTAACAATCGCTGGCACGGCGACGTCTTTTACATTGAGGCTTCGCCTCCATTCCAAAGCCGCGTATGCAGCGAGCGTTAGCTTCGCTTAAGGAGAAGATAGTAGTGTGGAAATTTTCTGGAACAGTTGAATACATATGCGATAGCTGTGGAGCCAGTGATGAAATTCCCATAGAGGATTTTTCTATCGAATGTGTTGGCGGTGATGAACGCCAAATGGGGCCTGAAAATTTATTCGATGTTATTTATGAGTTCGAGTGTTCCGATTGTAACGCTGAAATATCATTAAGTTATCAGGTCTCTGAGTATCCCGCAGAAATATTAAATTTTACGCTAAATAATTCAACTGGCGCACAAACTGAAGGCGGCCCTGAATTTGGATATGTCAGAGAGATTTACAGTGCAAGAGATTTATTTGATCTGCATGAATCGATAGCAGAGTTAATCTCGGCTTTAAAAAGCGATAATCAGCTTCTCAGTGAAATAACATCTCGTCAGTTCGAGGAAATTGTTGCTGAGGTCTTTAAATCAAAGGGTTTTGAAGTCGATTTAACTAAAAAAACTCGAGATGGTGGAAAGGACATTATTGCTATCCATACTGATTCATTAGGTATAAAAAATAAATACTTTATCGAGTGTAAGTGTTACTCCGAAAGCAACAAAATAAGTGTAGACGTTGTGCGTGCAATATACGGTGTGAAGAACACAAAAGGTGGCCCTAACAAAGCAATCGTAGTTACTACTTCAACGTTCACTAATGATGCGAGAAAATTCGTTGAAAATGAGGCATCTAGCAGTTGGGATTTGTCTTTAGTTGACCGTGAACAGTTGTTTCAGTGGTTAAATAGCTACGGAAGCTGACAAACGGCATAAAAAATACAGCTGTTGGGAACACTGCTCGCAACAAGTAGCTCGCGTTTGCAGCGAGCGCTAGCTCTCAGGAGAGGTAATGAGCATTATCCAAAATGCGATCGATTCAATCCAAATTGGTGTTGAGGATTTTCAAAGTGAGGACGATAGGCGCAGTGTTTCTGCTGTAAGAAACATTGCAGCTGGAATTTTATTGCTATACAAAGAAAAGCTCTGCCAGCTATCTCCGGACGATAATAAAGAACTACTTATTAAGCAAAATATAAGGCCTGTGCAAAATGAAAAAGGCGAAATTTTTTTTGAGGGCAAAGGCCACAAGACGGTTGATGTACAGTCAATAAAAGAAAGATTTAGTAGTTTGAATGTCTCGGTAGACTGGAATAGATTCGATGAAATTAACAAACTGAGAAACGATTTAGAACACTACTATACTTCTGAATCCCCTGATGCTGTTAGAGAAATCGTAGCTAAGTCGTTTCTATTGATTCGGGATTTTCTATCGGAGCACTTAGGTCAAGATCCTCAGGAAAGTCTCGGCAACGATTGCTGGGCAACGTTGCTTGAGGTGAGCGATGTTTATTCGGCAGAAGAGAAAGCCTGTAAAGCTGCTATTGCTGCAGTCGACTGGAAATATCATTCTGTTGAGGTAGCGCTAAAAAATCTTCGTTGCAGCAAATGCCATTCTTCACTGATACAAGCACCTTATCCTGATGACGTCTATCCAACTATCAACTTACATTGCAAATCATGTGGCTATGATTTCTGTTTTGATGATGTTGTCGAGCAATGTATCGATGATTCTTTGGCTGGAGAGGCAATTAGGAATGCGAAAGATGGTGGTGATTCTCCCTATGATGAGTGTCATGAGTGTGGGAAAAGCACTTTTATTCATGAAGAGGGTTGTTGTGTGGCATGCGACTATGAAATGGAATACACCCGCTGCGAAATTTGCGAAGAGCCGCTTGGTTTAGAAGAACAATACAATGAAGGAAAATGCAGTTACTGCCAGTATCGATGGGAAAAAATCATGGCAGAATGAAGCGCTGTTGTCGGACTGGTTTTCAGCTGCATTCCAGACCAGCTGCAAAGCGCGGCTATACTTCCGCTTTTCGCTCATAGTTAAGATCGTCTGTGTGCCAAAAACGGACATTGACTTTGGCTGTTACTGAATTGCAGGTTTTAGTTAATCCACGAATAAATCTCCCAAACACCTGCACTATCCATCAACAGTATAAGCTGATTTAACGTTTAGCATTTCTTATTAAGTTTTTAACCACGGTCTTGCGGGCGCGAAACCGCTAGAGCGCTTAATTAGCGAAATGATGTACGCTTGGAAGCAATTGATTTAGCGTGGATTAAAGGTTAACTTATTCTGAGTAAAATTCATAAAAGAAGGCAATAGCATTTGCGTCTTGCTGGTTCTTTGAGTAAAGGATAAAAGCTATGCTGGTGATAGGTATTACGAGCATAGGTGCGCAAGGCGCCCCAAACTTTGCGTTAGGTTCGGCCTTGTGAAGAGCCTAGATGAAGTACCGAAAAACGAGAAGTGACAACGAGGACGATGGAAATGTGGCAAGAGATATGGAATACAGTGCTATCGGAATTCTCCGATGTCCAGGATGCGGAGCAAGTTACACGTATCACACTGCGTCTTCTCGTTGCTGCAACCCTTGGAGGCCTATTGGGATACGAGCGGGAGCAGCAAGGCAAGAGTGCGGGGGTGCGAACACACATGATGGTTGCCATAGGGGCGGCACTGTTCGTCCTCATTCCCCAACAAGCAGGGGCATCAAGCGCAGATCTGAGTCGGATATTGCAAGGTCTGATTGCAGGTGTCGGGTTTCTTGGCACCGGAGCCATCATTATGGGAAATAGAGAAGTAGAGACTCGGGGGCTGACGACGGCGGCAAGTATATGGGTAACAGCGGCAATCGGCGTCGCTGCAGGAATGGGACGGGAAACGACCGCCGTCTTGAGCACTCTTATAGCTTTACTCATCCTTTCTGTAGTTCCTTGGATTTACCGGACTAAAAACCAAAATAAAGAGTGATGCGCAAGAACAAAATTTGCCGTCTAACAATTAGCTATCCTTTCAGTCGCTTCGAGCCGCAGGTAAACTCAAGCGTTATTTCTGCTTTTCGCTCTTAGTGAAGATCGTCACAGTGTGCCAAAAGCGGAAGTTCTAAAATGTAAAAATAATTTTAATTGACTTAAAGTGCATTATTGGAAACAAGGCCTTAAATAATTGTTTTTACCAAAAAAATTGATTAGTATTAATATTTACCCAAAATAGAGCTGTGCAATCCATTCGCTGTGTAATTGCGATATAACAGTGTTGGAGATAGCATGTTGAGTCTTTAATCGTAAAAATTGAGATATCAATGGAAAAAATTTTTAGAGCAAGACCTTTCAAGGTTCGAAATGCAGATGAGTATGACGTGTCAAACATTCTCAGCCTTTTCGTTAATCCCATCAATGGTTTAGCTACTCCCTTTGATTATGAAAACTCAATTATTAAAGGGCGAATGGGTTCTGGAAAAACAATGTATTTGCGAGCAAATCATGCATATTATTTATCAGCTCTAGTCCCAAGTTTGATTTCAAAAACTGACGAATTGATACTTCCCATATTTATAAGGTTAAATGACTTTCAGCATATTAAAGAGCCCTCTGAGATATATCGAGCAATAATAATAAAGGTAATCGAAGAGTTGACTTCTATTTATTTGCATCTGGAAGACATGAAGCATTTAGCAGCAATGCAATCTGGAATACAACAAATACCAGAAAGTATGCTTGGTGCTCACAAGTTAGCTACAAGCCTGAAGCAATTGGCACAGCTTGGAAGCGACGAATATATTGAACGGGTTAGTACAGAGTTAGGGTTCAAAGGTGGAATAAAGCCCAAGTTCTTTGAGCTGTCGGCTGAGTGGCGTAACAGTAGCCTAACCGAGCTTAAAAGAAAGCCAAATCCAGGAATAAAAGATATTGAAGAGTGCTATAAAAATCTTTTAGAAGGCCAGGAGGGTAGATTACTTCTGCTTCATACGTATGATCTTTAGGA
>NZ_LCWL01000114.1:0-3980 GCF_001441695.1 Alishewanella sp. WH16-1
TTATACCATTCCATCTTAAAGCTTGTTCAGTATCGCCCACTCTCTAGAGCACATCTTGATCACTCGATGGGTATCGCTGATAAAGCTGTTCCAAGCCTCGCTGCACGCTTCCACTATCGCTTCATAGTTTTCAAAACAACGGTTCGCTAAATGATGTTGGCGCAGCCAACTCCATACCTGCTCTATCGGGTTGAGCTCTGGCGAATACGGCGGCAGTTTTAAAATCGTCAGATTATCAAAATCATCGGCAATATCATCACTATGCCAACCTGCGCCATCCATCACGACGACGGCAAATCGGCCTTTGGCGGTTGCCGCTGAGATTTGCGCTAAATGCTTTTTCATCACCTCTTTGCTCAGAAAAGGCACAATCAGTGCTTCTGTGGCACCACTTGCCGGGCAGACAGCACCGAACAGATGAGCGTATTCAAATTGCTGCTGCTTTACCGCGCGTGGTCGCGAGCCAGTTTTGGCCCATAAGCGTGTGGTGGTGTTCTGTTGACCAATTCTCGCTTCATCCTGAAACCAGACATCGACGTTTTCCAAACGCACCGTACCAGGAAGACAAAACACTGAGATAACAAAAAATCTAAATATATCCGTTAGCGCATAGTCCGATAAAGAACCGTCAGTGCTATCTGGCATCTGCAACCAATCATCTACAGCCAAAGCCGCAATAAATTTGCGCTCGCGCCGGGGGTTCTTTAAAATTGCGGCTAATTCACAACCATGGTTTTGCTATGCAACTTCTTTGTCAGCAAGCAGCTGAACAGTACTCAAGTTTTCGCCTGCCTTATCAACTCGACCAGGTATTTCTCGCCGCCGATATTGCGGATCTTAAGCAATTTAGTGGACCGGATTATCCAACAGTATTAGGTGAGGGCACTAATACCATCTTTTTGGCGACGCAACATAAGCCGGTGTTACGCTATCTTGCTAAGGCGATAAGCCAACACGCCGATACTGACCATGTTCTGTTACACGTTGAAGCTGGCCATAACTGGCATCAACTGGTCAATTGGACGATAGAGCAACAGTTATGGGGCCTGGAAAACCTGGCTTTAATACCGGGCTCTGTCGGCGCAGCGCCGGTACAGAATATTGGGGCTTATGGTGTCGAGCTCTCAGATCGCTGTAGCTACGTTGATTTCTACGACTGGCAGCGCCGTGAAGTAGTACGGATACCAGCATCGGAGTGCCAGTTTGCTTATCGCGATAGCATTTTTAAACAGCAGTTACAGGGCCGCGGCGTAATAGTGGCCCTTGGCCTGACGCTATCACGCCAGCCTTTGCCAGTGCTGGATTATCCCGGCTTAAAAGAGTTACCAAAAACAGCCAGTTTGCAGCAGATTTTCGAAACTGTTATCCAGATCCGGCAAAGTAAGCTTCCTGATTACCGGCAGCTGCCCAATTGTGGCAGCTTCTTTAAAAACCCTGTTATTACTGAGCGTCAGTTTCAACTTATACGCGATGGCTATCCAACACTGCCTGGCTATCCACAAGCAGACGGTGTCAAGGTACCTGCTGCCTGGCTAATAGAGCAAGCTGGTTTCAAAGGCGTGGTAGTTGATAACGTCGGCTGTTATCAGAAGCAACCTCTGGTCATCGTGAATTATGGCCTGGTTGATAGCGCGCCTTTACTGACTTTAATAGCGACCATTCGTAGTACCGTGATGCGGCGCTTCGCCATTGAACTTGAACCTGAAGTCAGATTGCTCAATGGCGCCGGACAGCACCATGTCCCAACCTAATTTACAGCTACAACGGCAGTTGCTGGCTTTACTTGCTGACGGCAAGTTTCACTCAGGTCAGCGTCTGGCTGAACGTTTTGGTTTAAGTCGTACCGCAATCGCCAATAACCTGCAGCAGTTAAGTCAACTCGGGTTAGATATCTTTAAGCTAAAGGGTAAGGGCTACGCACTCTCCAGCCCATTGCAGCTATTAGATGCGGCAGTGATCCGTAACTTACAGTGTAACGAAGTTCCGGAGATCCGGGTGCAGCATATTACTGACTCCACCAATGCGCAGCTACTGGCACTGATCCAGGCCGGTAAGCCGTTACAGCCGGGGCAAGTGATCGTGGCCGAGGCGCAAACCGCTGGAAGGGGGCGCCGTGGGCGGCAATGGTTTTCGCCCTTTGGTAGCAGTCTATACTTTAGTTGCTATTGGCGATTGGAGCAGGGGATCCCTGCTGCGATGGGATTGAGCCTGGTTGTTGCCTGCGTATTAGCAGAACTGTTACAGCAAGATTATCACGTACCGGCGCAAGTAAAATGGCCTAATGATTTATACATTAACGGAGCAAAAGCCGCCGGTATTTTGGTTGAGTTGGCGGGGCAAGCGGATGAAGTGTGTGAGTTAGTTATCGGCATAGGCTTAAATATTCGTTTGCCGCAGCTGGCAGATCAGAGCATCGACCAACCATTTACGGATCTGCAAACTCACGTAGCAGCAACGATTGATCGCAATGTGCTAATTGCCCGTTTGCAGCAGCATCTAATCGGTGCTTTGGAGCTGTTTAATGCAGCGGGCTTTGTACCTTTTCAACAGCGTTTTAATCTGTTTGATCTTTATGCCGGCAAGGCAGTTAAACTCAGCGGTAGCAAAGAGACCAGCGGCATTTGTCGCGGTGTGGATCAACAAGGTGCGCTGCTTCTTGAAACTGCGACTGGCTTACAGACGTTTTATGGCGGAGAGCTCAGTTTAAGAGGAGTAACCTGATGCAGCTACTATTGGACCTGGGAAACAGTAGGTTAAAAGCGGTGCTATATCAGAACGGCCAGTTCCAACAGTTGGCATTCGATTCGGTTGCTCGCTTGCTTAAACTACCTGTTACTTCAGCTTACCTGAGCAGCGTAGCAACAGAGCAGAAAACGACAGAGTTGTTACAAGGTCTGCAAGCGGCAAGTTTTCCAACGATACAATTACATACGGAAGCCAGTGCTTTTGGGCTGATTAATAGCTATGTCGAACCACAACGGCTTGGTGTTGACCGCTGGTTAGCGATGCTAGGTGCTTATCGTTCTTATCCGGCAGCTCGTCAGTTAATCGTCGACGCCGGAACCGCTGTGACCTTTGATTGGTTGGAGGCAAATCGTCATCTGGGTGGGTGGATCTTGCCTGGATTACAATTACAGCAGCAAGCACTACTGGCTCAGACTGCGCGGGTACATAAGGCGCAGCAGCTGATGCCAAACCTCGCCCCGGGCTGTTCTACCAGCGCCGGTGTCGAAAACGGTGCTTTGGCAGCAATAATAGGTGCAATCCGTTTGGGCTGGCAAACAACACCGGCACAACAACTGCTGCTCACCGGGGGTGATGCCGAACTGTTAAAAAGCTATCTGCCTGATCTACCAGTGTTGGTTGATCCCTTTTTGTTATTTCGGGGCATTGCGCAATACATCGACAATTAAAAGCTGTTTTGGCTAGCATTTAGCCACTTGGCCAAGAAAATCGGCTTTTTTCGCGTTTTTCTGTTGCGCGACTTTCCGCATTCCACTAGAATTCGCACCCACTGACGTAGTGCCGCTTTAGCTCAGTTGGTAGAGCAACTGACTTGTAATCAGTAGGTCATCCGTTCGACTCGGATAAGCGGCACCATTAGTGGAGGGGTTCCCGAGTGGCCAAAGGGATCAGACTGTAAATCTGCCGGCACTGCCTTCGAAGGTTCGAATCCTTCCCCCTCCACCATCTTCGTCAGGAAAATAGCTACGAGAAGGCCGCGGGCATCGTATAATGGCTATTACCTCAGCCTTCCAAGCTGAAGATGCGGGTTCGATTCCCGCTGCCCGCTCCAAAAGATCAGAATGCTGATATAGCTCAGGCGGTAGAGCGCGTCCTTGGTAAGGACGAGGTCCCCAGTTCGATTCTGGGTATCAGCACCATCTTGCAAGCCTCCCTCGTAAGCATTACAATGCTGATTTTTCAATCACCGCCGTTTTGTTTAATAAGGGTTACTTATGGCTAAGGCTAAATTTGAA
>NZ_LCWL01000045.1:0-605 GCF_001441695.1 Alishewanella sp. WH16-1
GCGGTAGCGCTTGTTCAGGTAGGGGTCGTCTCAGAATTCGGAAAATAAAGCACGCTAAGGCGTAGTCACCCCGTGACTCCCCCGCGCCGATGCAGCGAGCTTCGTTCCGTCTTGCAGTGACGCAATCAGCGGGCAGGAAACGTTCCCTTTCCGCGCATGGCAGGCGCACGCCAGTTCAGACAGCACGGCCTCCATGCGTGCCAAGTCGGCCATCTTCTCGCGCACATCCTTGAGCTTGTGCTCGGCCAGGCCGCTGGCTTCCTCGCAATGGGTGCCATCCTCCAGCCGCAGTAGCTCGGCGATTTCGTCCAGGCTAAAGCCCAGCCGCTGGGCCGATTTCACGAACCGCACTCGTGTTACATCCGCCTCGCCATAGCGGCGAATGCTGCCATAGGGCTTGTCTGGCTCCGGCAGCAGGCCCTTGCGCTGGTAGAACCGGATGGTCTCCACATTGACCCCGGCCGCCTTGGCAAAAACGCCAATGGTCAGATTCTCAAAATTAATTTGCATATCGCTTGACTCCGTACATAACTACGGAAGTAAGCTTAAGCTATCCAAACCAAATTTGAAAGGACAAGCGTATGTCTGAACCACAAAAGTCTGAA
>NZ_LCWL01000054.1:0-3323 GCF_001441695.1 Alishewanella sp. WH16-1
CGGGCGCGGCGCGCTCTTCGCCGGTGGGCTGGCCGCCATTCTTGCGTCGGCCTGCTGCCTGGGGCCGCTGGTTTTGATCGCCTTGGGATTCAGCGGCGCTTGGATGAGTAACTTGGCGGCATTGGAACCTTACCGCCCCATCTTTCTCGGTGCGGCATTGATAGCAATGTTCTTTGCCTACCGCCGCATCTTCCGGACTACGCAAGCATGCGAGCCTGGCGATGTATGCGCTGCCCCACAAGCCAAGACGTCGTACAAAGTCATCTTTTGGATTGTGGCTGCGCTAGTTGTCGTTGCACTAACGTTCCCGTATGTAATGCCCCTGTTCTACTAATTGAGGAAAAATCATGAAAAAACTGCTTACCGCTCTTGCCCTTGCCGCTACCTTCGCTGTCCCTGCCTGGGCCGCCACGCAGACGGTCACGTTGTCCGTTCCCGGAATGTCCTGCGCGACTTGCCCGATCACAGTCAAAATGGCGATTTCCAGGATTGAAGGCGTTGATAAAGTTGACGTTACCTTCGAACCACGCGAAGCGGTTGTCACCTTCGATGATACCAAGACCAGTGTGCATGAGTTGATCAAGGCGACGACGGACGTGGGCTACCCTTCTGAACTGAAGAAATAAGGCATCAAATGACGGCGGCGTCGCCAGAGCCAGATAGAGATGTTGTTCTGGCGATTCTACTGTCAGTCATTCCGTGCACAACCTGTAAATGACGTACGGAGCCTGTTCGCTGATGCGAAAAACTGATCCAGTTACCGAGGCGTTGTACGAGTCGGCTTGGGCATAACGGATGAAAGAGAGAGCAAAATGCAAGAATTAAACGAAGTTGGTCTGAGCGTGGCGGGCATGACTTGCCCAAGTTGCACAAAGCACGTTGAGGACGCGCTGCTGGCGGTTCCCGGCGTGATACGAGCGTCTGTCGATTATCCGGCGAACAGGGCGCAGGTCACGGGCAATAGGCTTGACGTATCGGCACTCGTGACGGCAGTGGGGGCACTTGGTTATCGTGCTAAGCCTGCAGACGAAGTGGAAAGCAAAAGGCGCAGTGCTGAACGGCCAGGACTTCTTGGCAGAGCCGCCCAGTGGCTGAGCGGTGACCGCGCGGTGGAGGAGCTGGCCGGTCAGTTACATGTGGCGGTTATCGGTAGCGGCGGAGCCGCTGTGGCGGCTGCGCTCAAAGCGGCGGAAAACGGTGCCCGGGTCACGCTGATCGAGCGCGGGACTATCGGCGGCACCTGCGTCAACGTGGGTTGCGTTCCCTCCAAGATCATGATTCGGGCAGCCCATATCGCTCATCTGCGCCGTGAAAGTCCTTTTGACGTGGGGCTCACTGCGACGCCGCCTGTTGTCTCGCGTGACCGTTTGCTTGTCCAGCAACAGGCGCGCGTGGACGAGCTGCGAATTGCCAAATATGAAAGCATCCTCGAAAGCAATCCGTCAATCAATCTGGTACGAGGCAGCGCCCGTTTCAAGGATGGCCACACGCTTATCGTGGAAGCTGCAGAAGGGGACTGGCACGAAGTGGCGTTTGACCGCTGTCTCATTGCTACCGGCGCGAGCGCAGCCATTCCGCCGTTGCCTGGTCTTGCAGAAACCCCCTATTGGACTTCCACCGAAGCGCTGGTTAGCGAGACCATTCCGAAACGGCTCGCAGTAATCGGTGCCTCAGTAGTAGCGCTGGAACTGGCGCAGGCGTTTGCACGGCTGGGCAGCGAAGTCACGATCCTGGCGCGGCGCACGTTGTTTGCGAGCGAGGACCCTGCCATTGGCGAGGCCGTTACAGCCGCGTTCCGTGCCGAAGGGATCAAGGTATTGGAACACACGCAAGCCAGCCAGGTCGCGCATGTTGACGGCGAATTCGTGCTGACCACCGGGTACGGTGAAATACGCGCCGACCAGCTGCTGGTCGCCACTGGCAGGGCACCGAACACGCGCAGCCTGGCATTGGAAGCGGCGGGAGTCGCTGCCAATGCGCAGGGGGCCATCGTCATCGACAAGGGCATGCGCACCAGTACGCCACACATTTATGCGGCTGGCGACTGCACCGACCAGCCTCAGTTCGTCTATGTGGCGGCAGCGGCCGGCACCCGTGCTGCGATCAACATGACTGGCGGCGATGCGGCCCTGGACCTGACCGCAATGCCGGCCGTGGTGTTCACCGACCCGCAGGTCGCCACCGTGGGCTACAGCGAGGCGGAAGCACATCACGACGGGATCGAGACCGACAGTCGCACCTTGACCTTGGACAACGTGCCGCGTGCGCTTGCCAACTTCGACACACGCGGCTTCATCAAGCTGGTCATCGAGGAAGGTAGCGGACGGCTCATCGGCGTGCAAGCGGTGGCCCCGGAAGCGGGTGAACTGATCCAGACGGCGGTGCTCGCCATTCGCAACCGTATGACCGTGCAGGAACTGGCCGACCAATTGTTCCCCTACCTGACCATGGTCGAAGGGCTGAAGCTCGCGGCGCAGACCTTCAGCAAGGACGTGAAGCAGCTTTCGTGCTGCGCCGGATGAGGAAAAGGAGGTGTTCAATGAGCGCCTACACAGTGTCCCGGCTGGCCCTTGATGCCGGGGTGAGCGTGCATATCGTGCGCGACTACCTGCTGCGCGGATTGCTACGTCCGGTCGCGTGCACCACGGGCGGCTACGGCTTGTTCGATGACACCGCGTTGCAACGGCTGCGCTTTGTACGGGCTGCCTTCGAAGCGGGTATCGGCCTGGACGCACTGGCGCGGCTGTGCCGGGCGCTGGATGCTGCGGACGGTGACGGTGCGTCTGCGCAGCTTGCCGTGTTGCGGCAACTCGTCGAGCGTCGGCGCGAGGCCCTGGCCAGCCTCGAAATGCAACTGGCCGCCATGCCAACCGAACCGGCACAGCACGCGGAGAGTCTGCCATGAACAGCCCAGAGCACTTGCCGTCTGAGACGCACAAACCGATCACCGGCTACTTGTGGGGCGCGCTGGCCGTGCTCACCTGTCCCTGCCATTTGCCGATTCTCGCCATTGTGCTAGCCGGCACGACGGCCGGCGCGTTCATCGGGGAGCACTGGGGTATTGCAGCCCTCACGCTGACCGGCTTGTTTGTCCTGTCTGTGACGCGGCTGCTGCGGGCCTTCAAGGGAAGATCATGACCGCTTCCCAGCCAGCCGAGAGTGGGCAGCTTTGAGCTTCGCTACCAATCTGGAGGAGTACCACCATGAACGCAAACGCCCCGAACACTGCCAGTTGCACCACCTGCTGCGTATGCTGCAAAGAAATTCCGCTCGATGCCGCCTTCACCCCGGAAGGCGCGGAATTGTATAGGCGTAGGTGTCAG
>NZ_LCWL01000070.1:0-1739 GCF_001441695.1 Alishewanella sp. WH16-1
CTGCACATGGTATCGCCCTGCTCGAGCAGTACACCGCGTCAGAACAGCAGCCAATAAAAAAGCCCCACTCTTTCGAGTAGGGCTTTTCTATTGAATGAGGTGCCTGGCGGTGTACTACTCTCGCATGGCGAATGCCACACTACCATCGTCGCAGCTGCGTTTCACTTCTGAGTTCGGAATGGAGTCAGGTGGTTCCACAGCGCTATTGCCACCAGGCAATAACTGGTTTGTCTGTTCTTTAACTTAGCAAGCTGATTGTGCGCACACTGTATTCTTTCTTTAAAACATCTTGGGCGTTGTATGGTTAAGCCTCTCGGGCAATTAGTATGAGTTAGCTCAACGCCTCGCAGCGCTTCCACACCTCACCTATCAACGTTGTGGTCTCCAACGACCCTTTAGTACCCTCAGGGGGTAAGGGATAACTCATCTTGTGGCCGGCTTCCCGCTTAGATGCTTTCAGCGGTTATCCGTTCCGAACATAGCTACCGGGCAGTGCCATTGGCATGACAACCCGAACACCAGTGGTTCGTTCACTCCGGTCCTCTCGTACTAGGAGCAACTCCACTCAATTATCCAACGCCCACGGCAGATAGGGACCGAACTGTCTCACGACGTTCTAAACCCAGCTCGCGTACCACTTTAAATGGCGAACAGCCATACCCTTGGGACCGACTTCAGCCCCAGGATGTGATGAGCCGACATCGAGGTGCCAAACACCGCCGTCGATATGAACTCTTGGGCGGTATCAGCCTGTTATCCCCGGAGTACCTTTTATCCGTTGAGCGATGGCCCTTCCATACAGAACCACCGGATCACTATGACCTACTTTCGTACCTGCTCGACGTGTCTGTCTCGCAGTTAAGCTGGCTTCTACCATTACACTAACCGTACGATGTCCGACCGTACTTAGCCAACCTTCGTGCTCCTCCGTTACGCTTTAGGAGGAGACCGCCCCAGTCAAACTACCCACCAGACACTGTCCGCAATCCCGATTCAGGGACCTACGTTAGAACATCAAACATACAAGGGTGGTATTTCAAGGACGGCTCCACCAGGACTAGCGTCCCAGCTTCAAAGCCTCCCACCTATCCTACACATGTAGGGTCAATGTTCAGTGCCAAGCTATAGTAAAGGTTCACGGGGTCTTTCCGTCTAGCCGCGGGTATACGGCATCTTCACCGCAATTTCAATTTCACTGAGTCTCGGCTGGAGACAGCCTGGCCATCATTACACCATTCGTGCAGGTCGGAACTTACCCGACAAGGAATTTCGCTACCTTAGGACCGTTATAGTTACGGCCGCCGTTTACCGGGGCTTCGATCAAGAGCTTCGCTTGCGCTAACCCCATCAATTAACCTTCCGGCACCGGGCAGGTGTCACACCCTATACGTCCACTTACGTGTTTGCAGAGTGCTGTGTTTTTAATAAACAGTTGCAGCCAGCTGGTCACTGCGACTCTCACGTGCTTACGGAGCAAGTCCTTCACACACAAGAGCGTACCTTCTCCCGAAGTTACGGTACTATTTTGCCTAGTTCCTTCAGCCGAGTTCTCTCAAGCGCCTTGGTATGCTCTACCTGACCACCTGTGTCGGTTTAGGGTACGGTCACCAATACCTGAAGCTTAGAGGCTTTTCCTGGAAGCAGAGCGTCAGCAACTTCGTCACCGTAGTGACTCGTCTCGTGTCTCAGTCTTAGGCGTCCGGATTTTCCTAAACACCCAACCTACACACTTTCACGCG
>NZ_LCWL01000074.1:0-1578 GCF_001441695.1 Alishewanella sp. WH16-1
GGACTACCAACGCCGCGCTTGCCTAGCTTTCTCCGTCCCCCCATCGCAGTATTGGCCGGTACGGGAATATTAACCCGTTTCCCATCGACTACGCCTTTCAGCCTCGCCTTAGGGGCCGACTCACCCTACCCTGATTAGCATGGGATAGGAACCCTTGGTCTTTCGGCGGGGAAGTTTTTCACTCCCCTTATCGTTACTCATGTCAGCATTCGCACTTCTGATACCTCCAGCATGCCTCCCGGCACACCTTCGCAGGCTTACAGAACGCTCCTCTACCACTCATCCATAGGATGAATCCGCAGCTTCGGTGGATGATTTTAGCCCCGTTACATCTTCCGCGCAGGCCGACTCGACTAGTGAGCTATTACGCTTTCTTTAAAGGATGGCTGCTTCTAAGCCAACCTCCTAGCTGTCTATGCCTTCCCACATCGTTTTCCACTTAATCATCACTTTGGGACCTTAGCTGGCGGTCTGGGTTGTTTCCCTTTTCACGACGGACGTTAGCACCCGCCGTGTGTCTCCCGAGTAGTACTCACCGGTATTCGGAGTTTGCATGGGGTTGGTAAGTCGGGATGACCCCCTAGCCCAAACAGTGCTCTACCCCCGGTGGTATTCGCTCGAGGCGCTACCTAAATAGCTTTCGAGGAGAACCAGATATCTCCGAGCTTGATTAGCCTTTCACTCCAAGCCACAAGTCATCCCCTACTTTTTCAACAGTAGTGGGTTCGGTCCTCCAATTAGTGTTACCCAATCTTCAACCTGCTCATGGCTAGATCGCCCGGTTTCGGGTCTACACCCTGCAACTATTCGCCCAGTTAAGACTCGGTTTCCCTACGGCTCCCCTATTCGGTTAACCTCGCTACAGAATGTAAGTCGCTGACCCATTATACAAAAGGTACGCAGTCACCCAACAAAGTGGGCTCCCACTGCTTGTACGTACACGGTTTCAGGTTCTATTTCACTCCTCTTACAGAGGTTCTTTTCGCCTTTCCCTCACGGTACTGGTTCACTATCGGTCAGTCAGGAGTATTTAGCCTTGGAGGATGGTCCCCCCACCTTCAAACAGGATACCACGTGTCCCGTCCTACTCGTTTTCACTATAAAGGTGTTGTCGTGTACGGGGCTATCACCCTGTATCGCTCAGCTTTCCAGATGATTCCACTAACACCAATCTAGCTTAAGGGCTAGTCCGCGTTCGCTCGCCGCTACTAACGGAATCTCGGTTGATTTCTTTTCCTCGGGGTACTTAGATGTTTCAGTTCTCCCGGTTTGCCTCCTTAACCTATGTATTCAGTTAAGGATAGTGAGTAAACTCACTGGGTTTCCCCATTCGGATATCTACGGTTCAGCGCCTCTTACCGGCTCCCCATAGCTTTTCGCAGGTTAGTACGTCCTTCATCGCCTCTGACTGCCAAGGCATCCACCGTGTACGCTTAGTCACTTAACCATACAACCCCAAAATGTCTTTTAAAGTCGTACAGTGTGCTCGCGCCACAATCCTTCCGCTTGAGTTCGGAAGTATGCTTAGCTTGTTTTATTACTATCAGCTTGCCAAATTGTTAAAGAGCAGTTTGAGAT